>JABXGX010000312.1 GCA_016550405.1 archaeon
CTGTTTGGTAGGTGGGCTTCAATGATGTAGCTTGTCTTTCAGTCATTTGATATAGCCTCACACATCTAGGTTCAATGATATCAAAGGTTTCGGGCTTCGGTCACTAGGCTTGTGCAACTTTTAAGCCTTCCTTTGAGACGAGAAAAGAATTGAGCCAAATATTCTGTTAGGAGTAAGGTTAGACACCCACTAGGTTTTGAGGAGTAACGCAGTTTTTGCGATTCCACTATTGTAGGCTAGCATTTCTTCCATTCGATCCAATATGATTTGAGTAATAACAGAATCGCGCATCACATCAACGATGGTTTCAGTTTGCCGTTTCCACTGACGTAATAGTGGGATTTCGCCTAACACTTGGCGGACCATTTCTTGGTTTCGTTGAAGAAATGCGGAAATTGCTTTTTTGAGATTATCATGTACTTTAGTTAATGCAGCTACAGCGAGGTTATTTTGGTCAGAGGGTGGTTGGCGACGGGTCAGAGCTTCTGCGATGTGTTGAATATTATCATGAATGCTACTTAGTTGAATGACAAAATACGAAGTATCAAAGATTTCGGCAATTTCTAGTGTAAAGCCTGGAGGGCGGATATCCATGGCTTTCCTCAAAGCACGCTGGGCTCTCAAATAATTGCCTCTGTGACGCCACCCCTCGCTAATCAACTCATTCGCTACCCGCGCTGTTTCATCAGGACCTGCACTCAAACCTGAAATCAGTGTCATAATACCTTCGATGGTGGCTCGTCCGCTCATTTTGACAAATTCCATGATATCTTGTCCGCGGATCGAACTCACTCCTTTTATTACGATTCGACGATCTGTGCCCTCTAGAATTTCGAATCCAGGAAGTTGATTTACAATTTTTGTTACAGTTTTTCGGACAGCCTCGTTTAATCGGTGGCTGCTCTCAATCGTAAGCTGGTCATATCCAACGATGTAATAAGTCTCGAGTATCGTTGTAAGGGTTAATTCGTCTTGTTCCAGAAGACGAACGGTTGCCACTTTTTCTGAAGGGGTTTCTGCCATTTGCATGGGGGTAATACGTAAGGCCCCTTCTGGTCCTTCTTGGATATGTAGTTGTGAATCTGGTTCAATCCCGAATTTCTTTATCCAACGACGCGGTAAGCTAACAACAAGGGTCTTACTTTTTCCCCATTGAGTTGCCTTCCGGGTTTCATCTATCATTGTGATGCGCCTTTTCCCCTGAAGGGAAGAATGGTACTCAAGTGGCAGCTACTTGAGATTGATAGTGTTACTAATTTGCCTCGATGGAGATAAATTCGTTGTTGATTTCGTTTTCTAAGTCATTAAAGTACTGTAACATGGCTTTTTGGTCATCATGGGGTTGAACTTTCATCCGTGCAATCTTACCAACAACAGGGAGAGCGATGATACGACGGAGTGGGATGCCATCATCTATCGCTTGACGCATACGTTGCCAAAAGGTCATGATGATTTTAAGCATCCAGTAACTCTTCGATTCAGGGCAGTATGTATCAATCGGATGAAGCGCTGATTGCATAAGATAATCCTCTTTGACCATACGCGCGGCTTCTAAGATTGCGCGTTCACGCTCAGGTAGAGCATCTGGACCCACAAGTTGAACAATCTCACGGAGTTCTTTGTCACGTTGTAGAATAGAAAGTGATTCTTCGGTAAGTTCGGGCCAATCGGTGTTCATGTTCTGAGAATACCAAGGAATTAATTCGTCTTTGTATAACGAATAGCTTTGCAAATAGTTGATTGCTGGAAAGAACCGCCTGGAAGCCATGTCTTTGTCCAGCGCCCAAAATACTTTGGTAATCCGTAAGGTTGACTGGGTGACAGGTTCAGAAAAGTCTCCTCCAGCCGGAGAAACAGCTCCAGTTACAGTGACGCTTCCCACTCGGTCATCAGATCCTAATGTCTGGACACGACCTGCCCGTTCATAGAAGTCCGCTAGTCGACTTCCAAGATATGCGGGGTAACCTTCTTCACCAGGCATCTCCTCTAATCGTCCAGAAATCTCACGGAGGGCTTCAGCCCACCGCGAGGTACTGTCTGCCATCAAAGCAACATTATACCCTTGGTCCCGGAAATATTCTGCAAGTGTTATTCCAGTATAAATCGAAGCTTCGCGAGCAGCCACAGGCATATTACTTGTGTTAGCCACTAGGAGGGTTCGTTCCATCAAGGATTTTCCACTTTTAGGATCTTTTAGTTTAGGAAAGTCTTCGAGAACTTCGGTCATTTCATTGCCTCGTTCACCACAACCAACATAGACGATGATTTCAGCGTCAGCCCATTTGGCTAGCTGGTGAAGTGTAACCGTATTATGAAGAGTAAATGGGAGCGCTCCACCAACAAAATTATGAGTTTTTTCTACTGTAATATCATACACTGGAACATTCATTTCGGCAATTTCGATTTTTCTAATTCTGTCAAAGTAGACTTGTTCACTGATGTTCAAAATTCCCTGCAGTTCTTCCTGAGTTTCTTGAGAAATTTGATTCTCA
>JABXGX010000313.1 GCA_016550405.1 archaeon
AATATGCCTAAGGCCATGAACATATAGCCCAGTTGACTAATCGTACTAAAGGCGAGGACTTTTTTCAGTTCATTAGCGGTCAGTGCCATAGTGGCAGTCATAAATGCTGTAAATGTGCCGATAATTGCGATGATGAGGAAAAAGTTACTTAGCACTACGCTGGCGATTGTCGCACTTGCAGCAAAGAAGCCAGAGACAAGAATCGGAGCCATACGAGCGACCAGATAAACTCCGGCTTTGACCATTGCAGCAGCGTGGATTAAGGCAGAAACAGTAGTGGGTCCTGCCATGGCTTCAGGAAGCCAGAACTGCAATGGGAACTGAGCGCTTTTTCCGATAGGACCAAGGAAGAATAGCAGGAATACTCCAAACAGGAGAAGTCCGTTCAAAATGGCAGCCATGTTGAAGAGCCAGGTGAAATCATAGAGTAGGACCTGATAGTTTAGGGTTGGAATACCTGCAGATACGGTGAAGAAGAAAATGAAGATGATAGAGATGAGTAACCCAACATCACCCACCCGGGTGACGATGAATGCTTTCATCCCACAGTGTGAATTGTATTTGCCTTCAGTGAGGTCACCCAGTTGATCATCGTGGATCATATTGGACCGGTTATACCAGAAACCAATCAATGCGTATGAGCAGAGTCCAACAATTTCCCACCCGATGAATGTAACAAACAAGGTGTTTGCCATTACTAAAAGCGTCATGCCACCGATGAATAATTGCATGAAGAACCAATAGCGGGTGAGCGAAGCGTCACCTTTCATGTAGCCTAAGCTGTATAGAAGAATGAGAAAGCCGAGACCCGTGGCGATGCAAGCCATGAAAACTGAGAGAGGGTCTACAAGCATCCCAAACTGAATCGTCCCAATGATTGGAACAGTCAACCAATCAATGGATGTCTCGTACCAGAGCAACCAGGGCTCTGCCCCTGTTCCGCCAATCCAAGTTGTTCCAGACCAAATGAAGGGAAGCATAGCTAAGGCCATAATCATGCCTAAGGCTCCGAAGATAACCGCAGCAATGTCACGAAGACGTGGGTGAATCTTCGCCAAGATCGGTGTCAGGAGAGCTCCAATGATTGGGAACAACCAGCAAAGCCAAGCAGCGTAAGGAAGCATTTTTCTTTTTCACCCCAGGTTAATGACGCAATTTGTTGAGTTTTCGGATATCGAGGGTTCCGAATTTATTGTAAGCCCGAATGAAGAACGCCAAGGCAATCGCTATGACTCCGCCACCAATGCAGATGCTAACGATGACAATCGCCTGGGCCATTAAATCAATGTAAAAGCCCGACCACGCCGTCGCAAACACAATGAAGTTCAGATGAGCGCCATCAAGCAATAATTCCAAGGCAATCAGGAATTTTATCATGTTCCGTTTGGTTGCCATACCATAGAGGCCAATCACATACAGGAAAACCGCTAAGATGAGAAACGCCGTAATGGGAACTCCTAAAATTTCAAGATACGACATAGTGTCTTACTCCTTCTCCTCTGTTTCAGTAGGCTTCTTTGTAATCTCATAGAAGAACGCGGAACTTGCCAAAGCCGCAGCTAACAAAAACACACCTAACAGGACCATGTCGAGACCCCGATAATGCCAGAGCATATTACCCAATGATTGAATCATAGCATACACATTATCCGGAGAGGCAACAAACCGCATTGCCCACGCAGCAGGATCAACCACTACACTGGGATCTAAGTAGATGTTGTATGCCATACCGATTATATAGGCGGCAACAATTCCAAACATCAGGGTGAGGATAAAACCAACGACTTTGATTCTCATCAGACGTCCTCCTCTTCAACTTCCCCAG
>JABXGX010000314.1 GCA_016550405.1 archaeon
ATATTGGAAAAAAATCTGAAGAAAAACCGGCTTGTGAAACGAAATCCCGAGGAAGTTACACAGCTATTAGGGGAAATACACGCTCTTTCAGAGTAGTGAAGTCACTACGGGGACAGGTTACTATTGTTTATGGGAAACTGAAACAAGAAGCGAGTATCTGAAAACCTTTCACATGAAGAGATTGGAAGGCTTGTGCGGTCAGGTTAGACGGGTATCAATCGGTAACACGTGTGTTGTACTCGGCTGGGATGGACGACCACGTTTTCGTTCTCGGTGACCCGATTTCTTGTCGCCAACTTAGCTCATTTCAAGGTTGCGTTTCCAGTCTTGGACGATACGGCGTTCACGATGGAAATGGCCAAGTTCACCGCCCCATTTCCCGCCGATTATCGCACCAAGTGTTTCAAGCGCCCCGAGGATTAGTCCGAAGGCGATACCGACCCATTCTCCGCCGAGAATGAAGCCGATGGTGCCCACCCAGAGGGCGGTGAAGGCGGTCCAGTAGCCGGCGATGAAGAAGAACCATTGGCGGCGAGGGGGAGAGGCTGTCAAGTAGGTGTAGTAGTTGATTTTGAGTGTGGGGAGGTAGTAAATATCACGTGTGATTCCATCGAGGCGAATGCCCAGAACTCTTCCGGCAAGTAGGCGCCCAAATGGATAATAGCAGAATACAATCGCTGCCACAGTGGCACCTGGGAAAATGTAGACATAGAGAATATCGATCCAGAAATTACCGGTGTGTTGTAAATCGAAGAGCACGATCCAAAGATAGTAGAGAAGCCCTAGGGTTCCTGCGAGAAACCAGAAAGTAAGCCATTTTAGAGACCGGGGTTTCCCCAATCGGACTTCGTAAAGGAGATCGCGGATTTCTGTAACTTTCCTTATACTGGCTTTATCGGGTGCGGGTTGACGCTTAATGTGACCGACAAGGCGCCAAAAGCGCTGTCGGATTGCTTTATCCACTAGTTTAGGATTTGATTGAATCTCGTTGTGAATTTGGTTAAGCTCTTCAAGCAATTCCATAAGATGTGATTGGAATGTGGGTGTATATTTTTTCTGTGGAATCGGTCCTCCTAAAAATTTCATTTCCTCTAAAGCGCCCCGTTGTGGGCGCTTTGGAGTGGAGTGGGCAAGGGAGCGGGTGTATCACTTGGGAACACTGGTGTTGCGCCCTGGTGGGGTGGACGCCCATTTTCTTTTTAGTTAGATTTAATCTTCGCAAAAAAAGGCGAATTGAAACAGTTCAGGAGAAGCATTTTTTGAATTTTTTGGATCCTAAATCCTGTAGGATTCAGAATATCTTTGTTGTATCTCTGTTTGAGCAGATATGTCTTCGAACACTAAGACGATAACACATTACACTGTGAAAAACAGCTTGCATTGTCGTTTAAAAAGAGGTTGCTTTACGCGGGTTGCTTAGTACTGGTTTTGTATTAAAGGTTCGCAATATGTTTAGAGGATAGCGAACAAGAACTCTGTATAATAAGCTGGATTAGGTTTGAATGAAGATAAATAGTAAAAATGATTCGATTATTCGTCGCCTAGGAATAGCCACTTTTATGAACGGGGCAGAGACCTTAGAAGCCTTTTTCCAACGGTGCACCACACTAGGAATTGGCTATATTGAAATATTGTGTGAGAAGCCACTATCACTTCCAAAAGATGTGTCCCCACTTGAACGTAAGCAGATTCGAGAACTTCTAGTCTCTTACTCACTCACTCCCATTGTTCATGCTACTTATTATGATGTAAATATTGCAAGCCTCAATCCACAGATAGGGAAGGCATCAATGCAGCAAATCCGAGAATCCGTTATTTTTGCTGCAGACATCGAAGCACCCATAGTCGATCTCCATCCAGGTAACCTGCCAGGAGACTATCCTAAACGCTTTCTAAAACAAAGTCGGGACAATCTACTAAGACATCTTTCAGCCATTATTAATTCTGCTGAGGAATTGGAAGTAATAGTATCTATTGAAAACAAACAGCAGGGTCAAAACCTCCAAACAATTGCCACCGTGGATGACCAAATTACTATAATCCGCAAAATGTCCTCTAAATATTGCCGAGCGACCTTTGATGTAGGTCATGCAAATACATACTCCTGTGACCTTATTGACTATGCACGACGTATCGCCCCATATTTAGTGAATGTCCACCTCCACGATAACAACGGTACAAAGGATGAGCATTTAACTCTGGGTCAAGGAAACATCGACTTCGAAAGCGTTCTCAAAACACTAGATGCAGTGCAATATTCTGGACCATTTATTTTTGAAGTTAAGTCGTGGGCTGGCCTCGAAAGTAGTATAAGGACCATGACCAAACTCATTTCGCAATAGCATTTAGAAAGATTTTCTCCACGTTCTGATAATCCGCCATCCCAATTCAGAGAATGTAAGAACCCCTAGTATCACTAGAAAAACTAACATTGTCCAACTGAATAATTGAGAAAATATTCCTGCGATAAAGATAACAAAGAGTCTGACATCGCGACCTGCAATAATGCGTGGATATTTTTCATTGAGCGTGGCTTCTGCTCGGGCAGTAGAATAACTAATACCAAAAGATCCAACAAGGGCAAGAAATCCAATACAAACTACCAAAACACTCCAGAATTGAGGAGACAATACGATACTCAATGGAACAGCTGATACATAGAGGAGGATAAAGACCGTCATCCCCAAAATAACAAATCCATCAGCAATACGATCTAAAATCGCGTCAAGGACAGCACCAGATTTTGATTCCCGCCCTGAAGCACGAGCAATTTCTCCGTCACAGCCATCCAAGATGCTACCAAGCTGAACTAAACTCCCTCCAATAATAGGAAAAAGCGTAGCTAAAAAGACTCCTCCAAGAATACTTATCACATTGCTGACTACAGACATTTGATTAGGCGAAATATCAAATCGTGACTTCAAAATAACTTGGGTAATTCGCCGTGAAATACGACGATTCAAGTGTTTGGCGACGATTCCATCAGTCGGTTTTTCATAAAATTTATTCTGCCTCTCCACCTGTTCCGTCATCTCCTTATCGCCTTCCATGATCGGAGTAAACGCCAAAGATTTCCACATTGTTAAATGAACAGTCTTCTGAACTCTACAGAGCATGTTCCTTTTACAGATTCTCTAATGCCTCTTTTGCCAAATAGAGATCCTCTTCTGTGTCAACATCAAACCAAAACAATCCTGATACATCACATGCCCATAATTGTAAGTTGTCAGGAATTAACAATTGCCAACAGTGATTCAATGTAAAAGGATAACCATCAGGGGAAAGAGAACGCATTTTCCCTAGTACTTCTGTATTAAGGACAAATACTCCCGTATCGAAGGCGTTGTACTTCTGAATTTGTTTTCCGATATCACAGATGTATCCACTTGTATCAACGAGGACACGTGTTGCATCCTCTAAAGGCTGTTCATGCTGTGGAGATTGATCAACACATAAAAAGGGGTGCAAATCAACGCTTCTAAGCGCCTGTTGAATTACAGAATGCTCGATAATGTGATCCGCCATGAGTAATAAAAACGGGTCCTCCTTTTCAAGCAAGGGCTCTGCAGACAAAACTGATGTGGCATTACCCCTTTTGAACTCAAGATTTTCTACATATTGAATATGAACACCATAATTAGCACCATCACTGAAATATTCACGAATCAATTCCCCATGATAGCCTACAACGATAATGATTTCTGTTACACTTAATTGTCGCAAACTGTCAATCGTATATCCCATTAATGGTTCTCCGAAGATTTCCACCAATGGTTTGGGACAATTTTCCGTCATTGGATGAAGCCGTTGACCGCGTCCTGCAGCAATAATCACCGCTTTCAAATTTTTCCCTTCTAGAAACCACACTAAACTCACAATGGATTCGGATCAACTCCCTCCCAACTCAATTGAAAATGGTGTTCGTGTGCTACCTTTTACTAAGCTCATCGAGCTTCGTCTTTGCCTCCAAGTAGTTCTTCACTAATTCGACATCATCTCTACCGCCTGGTGAGACGTACCATGCCGTGCTTCTCCAGTATTGACCCTTGTATTCTACCGAATGAGAATCAGGTTGGGGCGCAGTTAAGATGGTGACTTGACGACGTTTCATCCATCCCTTAAGAGAGGCAAGCCTTCGCTTTTGCTTTTGAATAGTAATTGTATCAAGGCTCATTTCTCAAACCCAACAGTTGAGTGCTTGATGACTTTATCGTTTAATTTTTGACCGTAATAATTTTTAACCGTTAGGTAATTTTACCTACATTACCTAAAAGTCTTTGGGGAACTTGCCTGCAATACATCAAAACAGATTACGAGTGTGGTAAGAATGCCTAAAACCCAGAAACGACAAGCTCGCTCAGTATTAGAACCCAAACCAGCATCAATGCTTGTCCATCCAATAACTGCAAGTATTCTTCGCCATCTAGCAAAAAATGAGTATTCAATGAGCGAACTCTCAAAAATCCTAGGGCTCAGTAAAAGTCGAATCCGCTACTATTTGAAACGCCTTGAAGAAGAAAACCTCATTAAACGAACACGCGAAGAGTATTACCGAGGCGGACTACGGAAATATTACCGGGCCGTCTTTATTTTACAATTACCACGTCTTTCAGCGCTTTCATTAGCTGAGAAGGAAGCGCAGCTCCTCCCCATTAAAACGTTTCTATGGGGTTACCTCTTAGGTAAATTTGAAGACCAGAGTTGGGACTATAAATTACTCGTAGGCGGGGAAATAGATGAGTATGCTCAAGAAATCGCGGAGAAAATCGAGAAAGAGATTGATGAGGACAAAGAGGTCGGGGAGGGTGAGGCAGACTCTATCTATCTTAAACTCCTTGAGAGGCTAGCTAGAATACATCTCGAGAAGGAGAAAATCAAGTTAGAACCGCTAGGTCTGATCCAACCTAAAACTTAAGTGAACTACGCTTCAACTACACAGGTGAAAAACCGATAAATTCTGGATCATGCCATTTTTCTTGTTACGTAGGTCTGGAGGTACTATAGAACCACATGATGGCAGTTTATGAACTACCCGGTCCTTGCCAGAAGCCAGATTTTAGAAATTTTATTTTATAATGAAGTGAAACAAATCATCTTATCGTAGAATGGAAAACTGGTGTCCTAGGAATTCATTTTCTTCTGGAAAAAGAGGATGTAGGAAATTTAAGGTCGTAGCATTAAGAAGAGGTCTCTGAGCATAATGACTACGCCTTGTTTCATCATGTAGCGGTAACAGTTGCGTTTGATTTTATTGGATGAGAATAGCCCGCCGATACGGCGCCTCCACGAACCAAAGAACTTCTTGTAACATCGGTAGAGTTCTTGTTGGACTTCACGGCGTGACAGATGTTCGGTGGGCATCACAGCGTGAACCATATCGTAATGGAACCAATTCTCGTCCTCTATCCATCCTTCCCGTTTGGCGATCTCGTATAATTCTGTTCCGGGATATGGCGTCAGAATCATAAAGATGGCAATGTCGGGATTTACATCATCTAACCAGTTCCGGAAGGCTTCAATTGATTCATGGGTGTCGTTGCGATCGCCAATGATTGCAGTCGTTTGTGACATGATATTATTCGCTTTCAACAAATCCATGGCTTGTTTGGCCATTGACGGATTCAGACCTTTTCGGTATTGCTCTAATCGTGACGCATCATAGGTTTCTACGCCGGCCATGGTCCAATGGAGCCCTGTTTGGTGCATTTTCGGGAGGAGGGTTTGGTGGTTAATAATATCATCCGCTCGAATTTGCATGAACCAGAGGAGGTCATCGGTAATACCACGGTTGAGTAATTCATTGCAGAATTGGTCCATCCACTTTCCTAAGCCCAGATTGTCATCGGTGAGCCAGAGGAATCGGCTCCCAAATTCACGGTAGACGTATTCGAATTCATCGGCTACACGTTTGGGGGATTTCCGTCGACAGCGTCCCCAGTAGTTCCATTGAGTGCAGAAGGAGCATTGATGGTTGCAGCCCCGAGATGCTTCGATTAACGCATAAGGGTTCTTCTTTCCTGCCATCATGGTGAAATGATAGTGTTTCATGTGTTCTCGAACGAAATGATACCCGGGATAGGGCAACGAATCGAGGTCCTTGATAAAGGGTCGAT
>JABXGX010000315.1 GCA_016550405.1 archaeon
AGGCTTTCTGCTTCACCCAGTCATGTAATTCATCAGCCGCGTTTAACACCTGACGAATATACCTTGACAACTCTTCGGCGTTAATCTCGGTGTCTGCAGTTTCTACAACTACAGCAATATCACCATCTGGATCTAAACAGAATTTAATGCCATTCCACTGCCAAGCCTCTTGAAGCAGTTTCTTATAGAATTCAGTGGTTTCTTTATTGGAGAGTTGTGGGAATTTTCGCCACCCCACGATTGTAAGCCATACATCATTTGGACTGAAAATGAAATTAACGACAAGATTCTCCCATTTATCAGTCTTCCAGAGCGCGACTAAGGTCTCATCTTTGAGTTCATATTTGACTTCCAGTTCGTCAAGGAGCCCAGCGATTTGTTCAATGCGTTTTCCCATTATTGTAACCTCGGGTGGTTCTCAGTGGTTTCGTCACTGTTAGTGTGCCCGTAAAAAAACCTTTTCGCGATAAGCCTTTGGCTAGTCCCATCATATGTGATTTCTTAATGTATCACAGGCTTCATTCTGGCTCTATCCTTTTTTGCTATTTCAGTATCGAAAAGATAAAACCAATGAACAGCCTAGAGAACTCTCTGGTAAGTCTTCTTCTAATGGCCCAAAAGACTGGTGATGAACGTGTCAATTGATGGTCCTATTCACAAACGCACACGCTATGACATCTACGCTATGCTCATTCGTATAATCGTCATCCATGGCTATTGTCCACTCACACGCGCAGCACGATCAACTAATCTACCTGTGGATCGGGCAAAAACGACACTTGAATTTTTGGAAGAGCGGGGATTAGTCGAGCTAGTAGAAGAAGATAAACGCCGTTTGTTTCGGGTGACAGTACGGGGGCGCCAGTATTTAGAAATGTATAAACGCATGATTGGATTCGTGGGAATGCCCATGCCTGAACCTGTCACACCATTCTAATTTATCAAATGGATTCATTTTTACCTCTTAATTTGGGTCTTCTGTCTAAAAGAACATGAGGGCATACAATGACATCTAGTTCATCTCAATACGACACTTTGATTATTGGAGGTGGTCCCGCAGGCATCGCAACGGCATTGCACTTGGGATTTCATCAAAGAAAAATTCTGCTTGTTGATCGAAGAACTTCTCCACTGCAGTTTGCAAACACTTCAATCCATAATTATCCTGGGATTAAACCAATCGTGGCTGCTATTGACATTCTTCGAAAAATGCGAAAAGAACTTCGTGAATACAAGGTAAAAACTCTATTTGGCGATGTCATTCAGTTAGAAGGTCAAGTTCCAACTTTTCAGGCAACTATCAAAACCTCACAAAGGTCGCCCACAAAAGTTATGGCAAAAACCGTTGTGTTCGCCACCGGGATTGCACGAAAGCATCCAAAAGTTGATGGCGACTGGAAAAAGTGGCTTCCGTATGCTGGAAAAGATGACATAAGCTTTTATTGCCCCGATTGCGATAGCCCACAGGCCACCGGGAACGATGTCATCGTCGTGAATGCAGGAACCGTCAAAAGTGCCATTCATGTTGCACGATGCATCACACCCTTTGCTAAACGCATTCGAATTTTCATGACTGAGGATGGCTTTGTTCCTTTCACTGACGACTGGAAAGATATCTTGAATCAATCTGGCTATGAATGGACTAAGGGACGAATCCAGGAAATTAAAATTCAAGAACCGGGTAAGCATCAAGTCCTTGTTACCTCCGATGGTCGTAGACTTGAATGTAATACCTTC
>JABXGX010000316.1 GCA_016550405.1 archaeon
ATTAAGAATCAGAGTATAGGATCCATCAGGATTGGAGACCAGCCAGTAATCGATACCAGCGATGTCGGTTGAGGAGTTAAAGAACCCATTGGTTGACACGTAAGTCAAGTCTGCCCCATAAATGGGAATAGCGCTATGGTCGGTGTCATTGTAGGATAACGTGATGGTTACATTGTGGCCCCAAGGAATTGAAACAGAGTCAGCAAGGCCAAATCCAGTGGTTTGTATTGGACGTACCGTGATTTCAAAATACTTGGATTGCGTTGTGTAATTTGTGTGACTAAACAAGACAGTCACATAGTAAGTGGTTTCAGTAATGTTCCCCCAGAACGTAATGGTATAGGTTCCATCCCCATTGTTAGAGACAGTAAAGTTTCCTTGAGAATATCCGAGAATAGATTCAACTGCATCTGTTATTGGAGAAGGGCTACCAGAAACTACATCGCTGAAGGTAAAGGTTATCGTGAAATCATCATCATATGGAAGATCAACTAATGACCCAGGATAGTCCTTTAAGAGTTCGGTTTTCCGCGCTTCTAAAATCATTCTAATCTGGATTGTTTGAGAAGCAAATGTAGGATAGCTTGCATTCACTGACAAGTCAGTGATTCCGAGCCCCACATCAGTGGTATTCAGTATGTAATTATAATACCCGTTTGAGAGCTCAGTTAGCGTTCTTTTCGATGTTCCAATTATGAGATGCGCCGTGACGCCGGAAATTCCTGTGTCATTTTCTGCAAAGTGATAAAACACGGTAATATTGAAATCTTCATTCCAATAAAGGCGTACTTCGTAAGCATCGGTATTGTTGTTATATTGGGTCCACCCATCACCGGATGGTGGATACGAAATTGTAGTTCGCACAACATCCAAGTCTGTCGCGATCTGAACAATTCGAATAATAATGGTAAAGTTTTGCTGGTGATAATCCCATGCTGCATTTTCAATTCGCATAGTGACCTCGTATTTAATTTGTGGATCAGAATATTGAGAATCAACCTTTTCGAAAATAATTGGGTCGGAAGCGTTAGGAGTAAAACTCCCTACAGAAATATAAGTCCAGTCGGATCCGGACCAATGGTAGCGAGTAAAGTTAACACGCACGTTTCCATTCCATGCCCCTGTATCATTTCGAACATAGGCCTGTTCATATAAATCGTAGAATTTGACTTGGCTGATATAGCCCTCGCCGCTAGTTGTTTCTGCTGTATATTCATTGGGTCCTGTTTGTTGGGAAGGCCGAATCATCGTGTAACTTAAATCATTAACTAAGTTGATGGTATAGAGCAGTTGTGTTCCCGTAACGTTCTCGTACCCATAATGGAATAGTTCGACATAAAATTCTGCGGACCGATCAGGGCTCATCAAATTTGTGCCAAAGTCTAGCTCATATGCGCCTTGACCATTTGCAGTCATATTTTCGTATCGGGTTTGAAGATTACGGTCAATGTATCGAATTCGTGCAGAAGCATCGGAGATATAATCTCCTGTATCATTATTCGCCCAAGTAACATTTACAAAGACAGATTCTCCCCAAAGAACGCTTATACCAGGGTCGGGATCGATTTTTTCAGCAGATGTTTCGATAGCAACGGTGAAGTATTGTGCATGCATACCACATTGTGTATCATTATCAAAGGAGACAGAAATCTGCCATTTACTACCTGCATTATCTGAATCGATTTGGCTGATTTGCCAGACTGAGCTAATAATAGTGTCCTTTGTTGAATCAATAGTTGGCGAGAAATCATTAGCCCAAAGTGTTCCGTTTGGATAGAATATTGATACATCTGCAGTATTATCTGAAGGCCCGATAGGTCTTAACGTGGCAAGAACTCTGAGCCAGTCACCCTTGAGATAATAATCACTTGATGATAGGTTGGCCCAAGGACCAAATCCGCTGCTACTCTTTTGTGGATATATTTCTAAGACATAATTTAAGCTAGACGCAATAAGTCGAAATGCATCCCCAACCGAGGCTAGATTTTCGTTGAATTTGAAGAACCGACTGGTTGTGTTATAGGTATATTGGCTTGTGGGAATAACATCATCAGTATTATTTCGAACTTCAACAAGGTTCCATGTTGAACGTAAGTGCAAACCAAAACTATACCCGGTATACCCATCTGGAGGACGCGCGCTTGGAATTGTATAGTTTATATTCCAAGAGGGTGCTTCATCCGCAACCGTCGAGAAATCGGTTGACGCCCCACCAAGGTTCTTACTCTTAATATACATAGAGTATTCGTAATCAAAGCTAATGTCAGCGTAATTAAAAGAAGTGAATTCAAAGTATTTATCCGAATTCCAGCATGTTGCTAGTTGCGCCTGATCTTTTAAGCTTGGATCCGCATAAATATCAACTTCTCCTGCATTGCTAACAGTATCAGAAACTGCAGTTCCGTTGAGGGACAAGCCTACTTCACTAGGTTTACTATCAGTGCCAATGACGTATTGAAAATTATCAAAGTAAATATGTCCCTTTGTATTAGCCCCACCACCGCCCTGTTTTTCAATCGTTATACGAATTGTCACGGTTCCATTGATTGCCGCTGTTGGAAAACTGAGAGAATCCCAAGTCGTAGGACTAAAGAGATCAGTCGTATTCGTCCAACTTCCAACTTCTGAAGCTTGGTATCTGACTGAAACTTTGACATGTAACCAACCAGCCTTGGAAATATCTTCAGAAAAGCGGATATCAAAATACAACCGAAGACTATCAGGAGTAATGGAAGAAATATAGGTAAAGTCATTATCTATCAAAGCATAAGCAGTATTCGGAACATTTCCATATTTCAGTTCGGTGTCAAGACAATAACCAGGATTCCCACCAGTCGCATTATCAATTGATTTAACCAATCCACCTGTTGAATCTGTTAGTGTCCAATTATTCCCAGGTTCATCATACTGATCAAAATCGCCATTGGGGACAGGATCTTCTGTTCGGCGAAGGTTAGACACTAATGTTTGTAAGTGATAGCCATAATATGTTGTTGGACTCGTTGGATACCAGCTGCTGAGATACGAAAAAGTGGTACCGTTAATCCCATTAGAGAAGAGGGTACTTTCATTTTTCGCAAATTCTGTTACATCGAGATAATCTCCCAAACCCTCATAAGGAGAATTAGGCGGTGCTGCAGCCCGCAGAATATTATTAGGCTTCATTTCATTAGGAGGAGAGAAAATAACCAAAGTCATAAACAAAAAAACCGTTAGAAGACCTACTTTTTTATCCACCGTAATACACCCTATTCTCGAATTGACAAATTTATTGCTGAATACCCCGCTAAATCAACATTAATTTGAGGTTATATCAGTTTTTCTTGAAATGTCTTTTTAAGCAAAATACTATTGCGTAATAAAAAAATGTGAAGAGGGAGTACAAGTCGCACCCCCAAGGAGACTAATTAATCACTTTTTCGAGTTGTTTCCTCAAGCGCTTTGATGACTTCTTCTTGTTCTTCTTTGGAGAGTCCGCGGAGTTGCTCGACGACTGCTGCTTTTTCTTCGTCCCCGAGGGCATCAAGTGACTGTAGTCGAGCGTGGATGAAGGGATCGACGCCTTCGGGTACGGGCGTGGGTTCTGCTGGGATGCGACCGAAGCGAGTGCCATCAGCCATTTGTTCTTTGAGGTCTTCGATGAACCAGACGCGGTCCTTGGCGGGGATGCGTTTCATTTCTTCGAAGAGCTCGAGTTTCTGGTCGTGACCAAGGCCTTCGAGTTTTTCGAGTTCGGTCCAGATGATTTCGTCTTCGGCTTCCCGTTCTTCGATGGTTATAGCAGCGGGGAGAACAGTAGCACCAGTGGGGAGCCCGATGGCGCCGTAAGCGGGTTCGATGATGGTTTCCATGGATTCAGGGCGGGTGGCAATACGGTTGATATCGCGGTTAGAAAGATGAGTTGTTCCGCCTTTTCCGAGGGTGTTGGACATCTTGCGCATTTTGCGAACGAGCCAGGGAATGGCGAAGACACGCGTATAGGCAAGCCAAGCGATAAGAATGATAATACCGATTATTGCGCCTAATAGGCCAATACGAAGCGTGTTCTCAACGAGAGGATGTAAGTCAACTTGGATGTTCATTTGATGTGTAGCAACAGCATATACTAATCCGGTTTCAGCTGTGAATTGAACGACATAAGCAGTTTCTATTGGGAACGATATTCCCGCAAGAACGTAAGTTCCATTTCCCAAGTTGGTTAATTCGGCTCCGAGCGGGGGAGTAATCCCAGGTATTTCTACAGTTACTATTGCATTAGTAATGGGAATATTATGGTCTAAATCCCAAAGAGTGCATGAAAAGGTATAAGCTGTACCCGTTATGGCTAAGAGATTATTAGGGAGCCCTCGAAGTTCGGTTCTTACAAGCGTCACCGTAACCGGAAGATTCAGAATTTGAGCAGTTTGATAGTTTTGTCTGCTCAAAGTGATATCGATGAAGTAGTAGCCTGGCGAGGTTTCATTCATATTAATTGCTGCATAGTATAACCCTGCATTATAGGTTAAGACACCACTTCCATACAACCAGTTATAGGAACCAAAAGCCCCAGTGATTGGATTGCCATTACTATCGGTATAATTGAAGTAGAGAAAAAGGATATCACTTCGAGGAACAGTCCAACCTGTAAGATTTAACGTAGTATACACATCAAGGGGTTCATAGTAGATGCCTGCCGCACTGAGCTCTAAATCAGATATTTGGGCGAGGATGTTGACCGTCACAACACAAATGCCAAACTCGTAAGTAGGCACATCAGAGGCGCACACTACTTCATAGGTAGCTCCCGCAGCGAAAATGGTAGTTGGAAGAGTGATTGTGTACCAGCCGGGAGGACCAGTTTCTTGCATTTGACCAATCAGGGTGCCCCAGAAGTAGGTCACGTTTGCTCCAGTGATAGGCGTGTTGTGGAAAGTGTCGTTGAAATAGACGTTGATTGTAAAGTTTGTACCCCAATATTCAGCGATGACTGTGTCGGTTGGAGACAAATC
>JABXGX010000317.1 GCA_016550405.1 archaeon
AATCCCCCGCTGGATACGGTCAGTTGAAGGGTTATCTGCCCAGAGACGCTGCAGATAGCAGTAACTTGGAATACATCATTATCAGCCGCAGCGACGTTGAAGGTATCAGACATTGAAGAAGTGCTGGTCTGACTTGTGTAGTTGCGATCCATTACAAATAGAGTGTTCTTGTTGATGATGATTTGTTCGATATAATGGCTGTTCATGTCTACAACGGAGTGAATTACTGTGACAGTGAGAATTTGGTTATCGTAATCATAAGAAAGGGTCATATTTGATGGAGTATGAGCTCGTATTGGAACAGGAATAATTGCAAGTAAAGAATTATTGTCAAGGCGCCAAGGATTAGACTCTTGTACCTCATAATTATTCAAATCTCCTAAGTTCCTAAGGCTTGATATTCTCTGGCTCCTATAATAATAAGCTTCAGATTTTATGACTCAGAATGGAGCGCAGGTGATTTAGGTGCAATATCGTGCCCCCGATTGGATAACTTTGGAAGAAGCCGTCTTTGAAAAGCCAGGTGACGAAGTGACAGGTTTGGTTGTGGGTAAATTTTTCCGAACCACGCGTTTTGGTGAGGTTCCTGTTTTTCTGCTTTTCGATGACGCAAACGGTCGCCTTATTGTCATTCAAGCAATGGCTAAAATGCTGAAAGACTATCTTCAGGGTGGTTCTGGTCGGACAGCAGTCCGTATTGGGGAACAGATCACCGTTACATATCATGGGCGGCAGGCGAAGAAAAAACCACCCGGAACCTTCTATCATGTGTTCCGACGGACACGGAGTCATTATATTTCCAAGCAGTATACATATCCTGCGAAAAAGAATAAGACCAAATCAAAATGAGCCAAAAGCTATCATGAAGGTGATTAATGATGGTTCTCGTTGTAAAATGGGATGGGCGGTCTGAGGAATTCGACCCTCTGAAAATTGTACGAACTCTTACTCGAATGGGTGCACCACAAGGTGTAGCTGAAGAGATTGCCGAGGATTTGGAAGACCGGATTGAGGAGGGTATGATGACAAAAGAAATCTATGAGATGGCAGTTAGGGAACTCGAAACTCATAAAGAAATTGTGGAATTTCGTCGTGACTTACGTGATGGATTGGCTCGAATTGGTAGTGGTTTATATTTTGAAGAATACGTTCGATTGCTTCTAGAAGAATATGGATTCAAAGTGACTGGAAATGTTGTGATTCAAGGTGCCTGTGTAACTCACGAGGTTGATGGCATCGCTGAACGAGATGGGGAAACGTTGTACGTGGAAATGAAACATCACAGCGTGTTAGAACGATATACACCCTTTGAAGTTACACTGGCTGCGAAAGCGAAACTAGACGATTTGAAAGAGGGGGGTGAAAAGGGATTAAATGATTGTAATTTTGACCGAGCGCTGATTGTCACAAATACCCGGCTGACGAAGCATGCTCAACGTTATGCGGAGTGTGTCGGGATCGAGCATTTCGGATGGAACACTCCACGGGGTCGAGGTTTAGACTGGTTTATTGAAGAAAAGAAACTCTATCCAGTAACCATTCTACGTAGTCTTACAGAGGTTGAAAGGGACCAGATATATGCATGTAAGATACTCACACTAAAGCAGTTAGTTGATACAGATCCTATTGATGTAGGACTCCCAGAGATCCGAGTAAAGGAGCTCATAGACGAAACACATCGAGTGTTCACATGTTGTCAAGGAGAACCTTAAGCCTTCAAAATTACCTCATTTTGGTGGGCACGAAAATTATTTGTCAAAGTTCTCTAGGATAGAGGCGTTAGTTAGTGTTCCTTGATAGGAGGAACCTGTCATGGATAATATTGATGTTGGAAAACTCTTAACCCGAATCGGTGCACTACTCATCATTATTGCCGGCGTTGTACAAATCGGTGAATATGCAATCTATGTAGTAAATGATCTCATCAATTATGGTGGAATTTACTTCTGGCCAGCCTTTGGTGTTGTTTCAGGTGTTATCGCAGTTATCTTTGGATTTCTGATTCTATTCATTTTCTTACGAATGGTTGATA
>JABXGX010000318.1 GCA_016550405.1 archaeon
ACTTAACATTAAGAAATTTGAGGACGCACTCCTTGGAGTGCTGAGTCTTTGGACCTGTTCGATAGCTAACGATGAATCCTGTGAGAATTTCAGACATATTTTCCCAACCACTAGTCGAATTGCATTACCCAGTAATCTTAATGACCGCCAAATTAGCTTTGCTCCAATCGGCTAGACTGAATAAATTGCACCAACAACGGACTTTTTCACGGCCTTCATAGCTGGATATAAACTAGACAAACAGAGGAGGCTTAGAGCCAAGAACAACGACCCCGCAACAGAAACGAGAGTATTCTGGGAAACAACTGGCTCAGGAATCAAAAACACAAATGTAACGAATAATCCAACAAAAATTCCGATTGCTCCGCTAATCAAAGTGATTAGTAAAGCTTGCGTTAAGATTATTTTCATGATGCTTCTGGGTTTAGCGCCTAAGGCTCTCATGATGCCAAATTCCCGTTGCTGACCCGCAATGGAGAGCATCAGATAGCTGAGAAGACAGAGGGTGGCTGTTGCCAACGAGAAGAGAGGTAAAAACATGACAAGGGACCAAATGTTATTAAGAAAATTCACGTGTTTGACTAGAATTTCGTTGAGTTCCACAGCCTCGAAATTCTCCTCCGACAACTCGTTTTCTATCTCGGCGAGAACCTGCGAATGTTTAGAAGGGTCAATTTTGAGAAAAACAAGATTGTAGCCAAGTTGCCCAAGTGCCGTGGACAAAGTGTTCAAGGGCATATACACCACCTTTCCATTGTTGAGGGGATCTAAGCACACTCCAAGTATGTCAAAAACTTCCTGAAATATCTTGATCGATTGATTTTGAGGATCATCAAACATTTCCAAAGCCAACGAGTCGCCGATAATCGTGGATTTTTGATCGGCTTTGCCAAAGACTCTTCCCATAATTAGCCACTCATTTACAACTCTTTCAGGCTCTACACCCAAAATGAGAGCTTCATCAGATCGACTGTCACCTATGATAACAGCCTCGTTTGGATCAATAGGATTAGGAATGATTCCAGGGATCTCTAGAACAGAAGCCTCTAAAACGATGCGAGGATCAACTTTGCGAACTCCAGAAATATTACTCAATCTAAGTACCAAAGATTCTGAAATAAAGAAATCCGAATCAAAATAGTCAATCGACTCCATTTCTTTTGCCTCAAAAAACTGTGAAAGAAGTTTCACGTAGCGTCCGGTAAGGTTTGGGTGGCCCACAAGAACGACGTCTCTACCAATAGCACGTTCAACGTAGTTTGTAGTGGTTTGGTTGGCGATCATCCCTCCAGCAATCGTTACCGTTGTCAAAGTCAACACCACAGCAAGACAAATTATCGCTTGACGAGTCGCAGATTTCCTGCGAACTAAATTTCTATACGCCACCTTGAACGTGAAACCCAGTTTTGAAGGAACTGTCTTTCCAAGCTCGAAGGTTGTTCCAAGCGAATAAAGAGGAGACAAGGCTTCTGCCGGCTTCACTTTAGCTGCTTTTATTATGGGCAAAGCTCCGAAAATGTGGGAAACCACAATGAGGACGAGAAAAATGAGAAGAAC
>JABXGX010000319.1 GCA_016550405.1 archaeon
GGTAACATCACCGGCAACATGACGATGACCAGACCCATTGTGGAGGCCATCATTAAACGGTAAAAGAAAGGATCCGGGAGTGGTGGGATGGCAATGATAAACCACGCCATAAACACAGAAAACACGACAGAGAATATGATAACCATCACAGGGATGGATTTAACTTGGCGACTCTTGAAGACCATACGGATTTCAGTACGAGCCATTACCCACACTTTTTTCAGCATACGTTCATTGACCTCCGATGACTTTTAAGTAGCCATCTTCAAGACTGGGCACGCGTTAATGGAGCTCCACTATACACAGACCAGCTTCAATGAGTGCACGAATGATGGGGGAATTGTTGCGGTCGGCTTTCTCTATCACAAAGACGACGCGTCAGCCTTCCAACAGAGAAGCCTTTGCTATTATAAGGTTAGCTTCTACAAGGATTAATTTTTCCGTCAGAAAATATCTAACAACTGAAGTGCTAAGGGAATACAGCACCTGTGCAGCAACTAAAATTCGCATGAAACAAAAGGAATCGTGCTAATCTGACACTTTTTGTAATTTATTTTGACACTTTTTGGCAGAATACAATGGTTATTGAATAATCTGGATTAATTGACTGTATTTAGAACCTTGAGTGCCTTTTCGATATCCGCAGGTGTATTGTATAGGTGGGGTGAGAAGCGTAGAAAGCCTTCTCGAAATGAGATGAATACATTATGTTCTTGAAGTAATTTGAAGATAGCTTTATTACGGTCTGGTTTATGGTGACTGACGATGATAATGGCTGTCCGTTGGTCCTTTTCTAGGGGACTATGAATTACGTATTTAGAACGATCAAGTCCCGTGAGGAACTGATCAACCAGTTGAGCGTTATGTTCCTTAATTGAATGTAAACCATGCTTGAGGAAATAATTGATACATTCAGTCCAAGGAATGAAGTTGAAGAGATTTGCAGTGCCAAAGACATCAAATTTTGCTGCTCCCAGATTGGAAAGAATTTGATATTCACGGATTTTGTCTAAGTCTCGGTCACCTTGCATAGGAATCCAATAGGCTTGATTATATTCGAGGCTATTGATTAAATCAAGTTTCATCCAACAAAATCCTGTGGCATAAGGACCACAAAGCCATTTGTATCCAGTACAGGTAATCCCATCAACTGGGTTGCGAGATATATCAAAGGGTCGATCACCAAGACCCTGCGTGATATTTAGAAGAAACAAAATATCGTGCTTGTGACAGAGATTTCCGATAGCTTGAGCATCTAGCTGATAGCCAGTGAAAGAATCGATCCAAGTAGCCCCAAGGATTTTGGTGTTTGAAGTGATAGCTTTTTCAACATCACTAACATTGAGGGTGGGTCCTTCTGGGATAATTTCACGAACTGATACACCTTGTTTTTGAAGATATATCCATGGCAGGATGGTGGCAGGAAAATCACCTTTCACTAGCAAGACCTCATCACCCTTATTCAAGGGAATTCCATTTGCCCACAGATGAATGCCATAAGAGGCACTATTCCCCAAGATGATCTCATTAGTTGGTGCATCAATAAGTTGTCCTAAGGCAATTTTCAGATTCTTGGGAACTTCCTGAAAAATTTCTTCGCTTAATTTGTAGGGGGTTACGTTCAGTTTGATTGCTTTTTGGGCTGCTTTTTGAGCCACACGGGGCATAGCACCAATGCTAGAGGCGTTAATCCAAGCTTTTCCTTTAAACGGACCAAAATCGTCAACGAATGAATTCATGGA
>JABXGX010000320.1 GCA_016550405.1 archaeon
CATTTGGCAATCATGGCTTGGTTGGCGCAGAAATAGAGGTAGGATTGAACGTGGACGATGTCATGGTTGGATTTAAGGAGTGGTCGAAGTAAAAAGCAGAACGGGTTGATATTCCACACGATTTTATGAGTATAGAAGCGATGCACTCTAATTCCATCAATGATGGAGTGTTCGGGGGTTTCGGGGTAGACGCGTGAGGTGTAGATGTCTACTTCATGTCCACGCCGTACAAGTTCTTTTGATATCTTGTATGCGTAGCGTTCGCTGCCACCGAATTGTTCACCAAGAAATGGTGTCACTTGTAGAATTCGCATTTGCAAGTATCATCTTCCAAACCAGGAGGGAGGCAGCTTTCTCCTCACGATGGCGCGTACCGTCACTATCAAGTTATTAATATAATTTTACTCATACAGCGTTTTACAAGAAATGTCTTCGAATTTCTCAATCGATGTGAGCGAATGTTGGCTAGAGTAGTTGACTCCCTTGACACTTATCATACCCTTGTCATTGATATTCTAGCCGTTATCACAACTCTCCTGGTGCTGTTTCTGCGCATTCTGCCCGCATTGCTTTTGGGTGTGCCATTTCTTCCGGATCCGTGGGTGCATATCGGGAAAGCTGACGATATCCTGCAGTCGCAGCATTTTTTCATCTGGGGCGATTATGATGATCACTGGCCAGGACTCAACGTCTTGATGGCGCTGTTTCGGTTGTTTCCGGGTTTTGATACGCTTCTTGTGGGGCAGCTGGTCATTCCCTTGTTGATGGGGTTGTCGTTATTGTTTTTTTACTTGCTTGTCCGACATCTGACGGGACATCAGCTGATTGCGATTCTGGGTGTGGTGTTACTGGGGTTTGCTGCACCGTTGACCCTCATTATGGGGACGACGTACAAAGAGGGATTGGCGCGGTTTTTTTTGATGGCGGCATTGTTGGCGTTTGTGATCCGGTCGGAGCAGAAGTCTTGGCATGTGTTGCCAGTCGTCTTGTTAGTGTGTGCGATTATTCCGACGCATCATGTCAGCTTCTTGGTGGCGGGGAGTGTCATCGTGTTCGTGATGGTGTCCCAGCAGGTGTATTTGTTGCGGCAAGGGGAGTTGTCGAGGCGTAAATGGGGAGTGCAGACTGGTGCTTACATGGGTATCTTAGTGATTGCCTTTGTATACTATTTCGTGTTTGGGGCGTATGCGCTCTTGTTGTTGGATGCGCGGCTTCTCGCTTTGGTGTTGGTGGGCTATTTCGTCGTGTTTGGGCTGTTGAATATTCGTCGGATTTCGATGGCGGAATCGTCGATACGGTTTAAGGTGTTCCTGGCGGTTGTGGGGGGTATTTTACTGGTTATTTTTGTGGCGAATCTGGTGGTGGTGCCAATTTTTGAATTGACCGTGTTGCCGCTGGGCACGATTCTCCTGTTACTTCCCTTGGCTGTGTTGGTGATATTGGGGGCTGTGGGGTATTCGGTGTTGGATGGGGTGTCGTCGAAGCTGCGGATTTTTCTCTCGTCCTGGATTCTTGCCTTGCTGGGGCTGTTGATTCTGGCGCTATTAAGCGGGGGTTCCGCGTTGAGTTTGATTCTGACCTACCGGTTTACCCTGTTTTCCTTTGCGCCGCTGTGCGCGTTGGCCAGTGTGGGAGTTGTTGGGTATGTGGTTACGCATCCTAGGCAAACACGCATTATCCAAGCCCTGCTTCTGGTGAGTTTGTTGGCGGTTTTGCCAGTGGTTACGTTGGCGTTTACTCGGGATCCGTTCTTTGGGTATGGGTGCAGTGTGACTGCTCCGATTCAGCACAGCAACAATTGGATTGCCGATTACGGTGAATCCGCTCCTATCACGGCGGGCGACCATCTGTTTACCTATTATCTGCTCTATTATCGTGATCAACCTGCTTCGGTTGAGGCAGGTTATCGACTCTTGGTAATGGGGGATTTCTCCACCGCTTACACGTATATCGGAGTTCACCGGTATTTAGTAGATAATGGATTTTGGCTGCAATCGGGTGTGCAATGGGCCCCCCTTCATCTTGGTGTGCTTCTCTGGCTTGAGAGTGGTGGATCCAATGCTCTCGTTTTTAATAATGGAGTGGTGCAGATTTATCGCCGGGTTTAGTAATCGGTGAAAACTCGGTGGTGTTCAACGAAATCTTAATAGGAACGGGGCTCTCGGTTCCAGTTGAGCCAGCCTAGTCTCCAAGATTTTGGGCTGCAGTCTTGGTGATTTTTCCTTTGAAAATACTCCATCTTTCTGACGGTGGATTACCGGATACGCGGATTGAACGTGATGCCTTGTGGGCGGTAAATAATGGGCATGAGGTGGTGTTTGCGGGTGGTTATCGTTCAAAACAGCCTTCCATTGAGGTGCATCAGATTTTCAATGTGTTTGAGCGAATGTATTGGCAGCAATGGGGATCACTGGAACATACGGGGTTTCCGCAGACGTTACGGAGGCTTCGTAATTGGCTTCGGGGTTTGATTCGCGAGGAAGAACCTGATTTCATTCATGCGCATGACATCTATGCTGCGAAGGTTGCTCTGGATGTGGGTGTGCCGTTCATTTATGATGATCATGAGAATTGGGGACTGCGGTTAGCCTTCGAGGAACCCCATAAGATTCGGCAACGCGTGGGACCCCAGAAGCTTGTTCGCTGGATAAGTGTGCAGACCTGGAAGCAATGGGAGCAAAAAATTCTGCGGAGTGCGCCTACCATCACGGTGAGTCATGAAGTTGCCCAGTCGTATAAACGCGTGCAGCCAAAGACGTTCGTTGTTCCCAACCTTCCAAATGCGCGCGAAATTTCTTTGATTCCTTCGAATCGAAACATTGATTCCGAATTTCGGATTGCCTATATTCGTCGCATGGCCCCGCGGGTCTCCTCATCGGTGCTTCAGTTTCGGTTCTTGTCTCGCTTTGCTCCATCCATGCAGAAGCATTTGGGGGCCTATGCGAAATCTGATGCCGAAGTGTTGGAATTGTGGGAAACGCAACGCCTTGGCGCCAAGCTGGTTTTTGTGGGGCATCAGGTCATTGACACGGAGGAAGTAGAGAATCATGGCTTCTGTTCTCACGAGGATATGCTATCCATTATTGTTGACTGTGATGTGGCCTTGTTAGGCAAACAGATACGATTCCCGTTTTATTCCTTTCAAAATACGTATTCGCTAGTGATGCATGCAGGGCTCAAAACGCTGGTTCATGAGACCATGTTATTGCAGGCACACTTCAATCAACAACACAACACAGGATGGACTTGGTCAACCGGTGTCGACTTGAAGCAGCTGGTTCAGCGATTGGTCAAAGAGTATTTTTCTGATGTGGCGGTGTGGAATGCTGAGAAACAGCGGGTTCGAGCTATCGCAAAGAAGCACCTCATCTGGGAAAAGTATGCAGATCAATTGAAGCAAGCCTATGAAGCTGTCCAACAGAGGTAGTGGCTAGTCGGTAAATTGAAAAACTAAAATGGTAATCGGGTCTTGAACGCTAAGTGTGGTTAAGTTGGAGTTGAATGTGACCTGACGTCCGCGAATCCGTTGAAAGATTTCAGCATTGTTCTTCCGCTGCATGATGAAGAGGCGATTTTGCCCTATACCTTTCCTCGCTTGCTTGCTTTAGGTGCTAAGGAGGTTGTGGTGGTGTTGGATCGCTGTACGGATCGGACACCAGAGCTGGTTCAACGGATTTGGGATATTACG
>JABXGX010000321.1 GCA_016550405.1 archaeon
TTCTTTCTACTCGTTCTGCTTCATAAGCGCCCCATCCGCTGGAGATTGCTAAGCCAATTGCCGCGGCCACACCAGCATTGACCAGAAGCCTTACATCGAGAGGCCCAATAATATTGTCAAAAAGTACAACCGCAGCAAGCGCCCCGAGGACAATGGCGACAATGGTTAAAGCACCATCAAACGCGCCAATCACAATATAACGGCGAGTGAGGGAACCAAGGTCTGTCATTCGCCAATACAATCTCCAGCATTCAATATGTCCCATCGATTCTGTCATAATCGCCAACCCAATTTTTTTGGCCAAAGGTAAAGATGATAATACTAGTGAAAGGGTTCTAAACCTGTAAAAGTTAAGCTGTTAATGAAAAAAGAGCGGGACAGAACTGGCACGGTCTAGCTTCTTAGAAGATTGGGAATTTCACTAATTAAATGACGGGTTTGATCACCGGTGTCACGGTCCCGAATTGTTGCTGTCTCATCTTCCAAACTTTGAGGATCAATAGTTACGGCTTTGGGTATTCCTATTTCATCTGCTCTTGCATATCGACGCCCGATTCGGCCACTGTCATCATATTGTACTGCCAGATCCTGCAATTTACAGACATGATATAATGTGATTGCCTTCTCCTCAAGCTCCGGTCGGTTCAAGAGTGGTAATATCACAGCATGGTAAGGTGCTAGTTCGTTTGGAAATTGGAACCAGCTCCATCCACGTGTTTTATCCTTTGGTTGGTAGGTATGTTCTAAAATGGCATAAATAACGCGGTCTATGCCGAATGAGGGTTCAATAACATGGGGAACTACTTTTCGACCCTCAACATCGATACTGAGATCCTTCTGACTCCCTTTCATATGGGATTTGAGATCATAGTCTCGACGATAGGCATTGCCTATTACCTCTTTCCAGCCAAAACTAAATTTTACTTCGAGATCAAAATTCCCTCCACTATAATGTGGAGTTTCTTCTTTTCGCATATGCCGAAACCGCAAAGCGTTCTCTGGAATACCTAAAAGTTTGAAGAATTCCACTTCATCACCAAGTGTTGCTGCCATCCATTGGTTCGGGATGTATTTCTTTTCAGAGGCTTCTTGCACATTCAATTGAATAGAAGTATATTCGGTACTTCCTTTTTCAGCAGTCAATTCTTGTTCTTCACGTGTGACAAAGTTAAAGGACACTTCAGCGACATCTTCAATGAACGGACAGGCGTCCAAGGCCTGAGGATCGATGAAATATTCAATTTCCATTTGCCCGAATTCGCGGACGCGAACTATGCTCTGGCGTGGAGAAATCTCATTTCGATAAGAATGGCCGATTTGTGCGATACCAAAGGGTAGCTTGGCACGCATGGCTGTTTGGATGCGTTTGAAACCCAGAAAAATATTCTGGGCAGTTTCAGGTCGAAGAAATGCTTGCCGACGTTCGCCGCCCACATTCGTTCCAAACATTAATCCAAAGCTCTTAACCTCCCTTAATTGCTCTCCGCAAACAGGGCACCGCAGTTTCTTTTCTTGTACAATAGCCTGCAATTCCTTGTTTGATTTGCCTTCTGCTGGAATTTTCAATCGTTCTTCAATTAATTGGTCAATGCGAGTCACGTGCCCCTTGGGACACTCCGCGGATGGGTCGGTGAAATGGTCTAAATGTCCTGAGGCTTTGAATACCTGGTTAGGCAAAATGGTACTGCCACTCACCTCATAAACGAAGTCGCGACTATCTATGAACCGTTTTCGCCAAAGCTGGATGAGATGGTTACGAATCCTAGCGCCAATTGGACCAAAATCATAAAATCCAGCAAGTCCTCCATAAATTTCAGCACTGGGGTATAGAATTCCACGGCGTAATGAAACAGTCATTACTTCTTCAAGGAGTGATTTCGGCATTGACAATCCACACACACAAGGAATAGTGCACCTTATTAAAGCCTGCTGCGTTGACCTTGAACTTTATTCCTTTCTGAAAACCGGCAAAGGGCACAGGAGGATGACGAAACATTTTAAGCAATATGTGGGAGTGGTTATTTATCACTCAGAGAAACGTGTTTACCACGTTTGCATATCTGTGGGAAAGGTGTAACTCAGAAATGTCACAGGAAGAATTTGGTCAGATGTACTGGAACGGCGTACGTGATGCACTACGTATGACACAGACATTCCTCTTCTGGAAAGAAAAGAACCCCAACGAGGACCGCACAATTGAAACTTTTGTCAGTGAAGCCCTTGAAGCTGTTCGCCAAAAGTGTGCCCCCTGCTTGAAAGAAATCTTAGGTGTCACCTTTGGTGAAGATGAAGCCGCTGTTGAAGAAATGTTACCTGGTCTTCAAGAGATTGAATCAACTCCAGAATCCACAACTGCTCCAGAACCAGCCCCTGAGCCGATTCCAGAGCCGATGCCTGAACCAGAGCCTGAAGAAATTCCACCACCCGTCCCTCCTGTTCCTGAGCCTGAAGCAGTACCAGAGCCTATCGAAGAACCGGCACCAATCGAAGCGCCACCAGTAGCTGCTACTGAACCAGAGCTTCCAGTGTTTCCAGCCGAAGAACCAGCAGCACCAGAAGAACCACCAACCTTCGATTTTGGTGAAACGGAACCGGCCCCTGAACCAGCTCCTGAACCAATAGCTCCAGCAGAACCAACATTCGAACCTGCTCCTGAATTCGAAACTCCTGCTGAACCAGTTGCTCCAGCTCCCGTGGAACCAGCACCAGCCCCCGAGCCAACTCCGGCTCCAGCTGAACCTGCTGCGGAAGAATCCCAAGAGGGCGAGGAAGAAGAACCCAAACGGCGAACCTTCTTCTTCTAAATCAACTCCTTCCTTTCAGGCCACGTTCACACCCTGAAAGCATATTAGGTTGACTTGAATAACTGCTGAAGCTGTTTTGCGGCCTGTTCAACTAAAATCAAGATTGCTCCTAGATGCTGGTGTTTGAAAACCGCCACTAATACCATGTCATCATTCACACCCCTCAGAATTAAACTTCCACCCTCAGTATCCAAGATTAATCGAGCCGGGGTTAATGTAAACAATTTGTCTGATAAGTCCACTGACACATTGAGGAGCGTCGCCAGACTAGCGGAGAGAAAGGTTTCATCCACATGGGCCCGAATTCGAGCAGTTACGGGTAATCCCGTCTTCATGAGTAACACAACGGCAACCAGCCCACCAGCCCGCTCATCAAAGGTCTCTAACACTTTCTCAACATCAGCCATCAAACGATCGGCATCAACCGTCACACAAACACCCCACAGAGTGTAATCATGTTTTCTTAGGACAAAACCGTGTTTAAGAGTTTGGGCAGCCCCTTAACTCCATTCAACAAAGAACAAATGAATCCAAAATCTAAAGAAAGAGACAAATAACCGCGCTTAAAAAAAGTACTAAAGAATCGCAGCAAGTTCTTTCTCAATCTCTTCGCGTGGCCAAACACCGACATGCGTTTGAATGGGTTTTCCATCCTTAAACAAAATCAATGTCGGAATCGCTCGAATCTGAAAACGCATCGATGTCTCAGGGGCTTGATCCGCATCAAGCTTCGCAATCCGGACCCTACTCCGATCTAATTCCTGCTCCAGGTTCTCAAGGATAGGTGCCTGCATTTTACAGGGCCCGCACCAAACGGTGTAGATGTCGAGGAGTACAATTTCGTGTTCATTCAGAAACTTGTCGATGGTTGTGTCTGTGAGTTCTTCGACCATGATGGTTTACCTCGGTGGTGGGTTGGACTATATCTTTTCCTCTTTATGGTTTATCCTTTTTCGGTTTCTTTCTAGTGTAATCGATGTAAAGGTCCTTGAATTGAAGGTTAAGCATTTTCAAGGAGTGTTGAGATGTTCAAGCCTTTACCGATATCTCCCAGATAGCGAATGAATTGGATGAGAAGTTGGTCGAGCCCAAGACCGCGGTGAGCTTGAGTTGGAAAAACTGGTGCGTGTATATTCATTAAGGTTTCAATCTGTTTGGGGTGAATCGCACCAGGAAGATCCTGTTTGTTTGCGGCAACCGCAACGGGTGGCAGATTGGGTCCGAAGATTTCTCGTAAATAGTGTTCACCTTGGATTATAGTGTGGGGATTGGCGCTATCAACGACGAGGATGACGCCATCTGTCCCGCTGGAGAGGGCTTTGCGGACCAGAGCAAATTGCTGAAGGCCGGGACTTCCAAAGAGATGCGCTTTATACTCTCGGTATTCAAGTGTCCCAAAATCCAAGCATACCGTGCATCCGTTTACTTCAGTGGAAATGGCATGGTTGGTGACGCTTTGAATGAGTGTAGTTTTGCCGACGCCTTGGGGTCCAATGACAAGGATTTTCAGGTGCAGCATCGTGTCACCCGCGATGATTAAGTCGTTGGTTGTGTGGTCTTAAGCCTTAAGGTTTACCTTTTCCCGTGTTTTCTGCACTCTTCTGTGGGCTGCGAAA
>JABXGX010000056.1 GCA_016550405.1 archaeon
CTCCTTGTTACATTTCATTGCTGAGGACAGCGACGCAACCACTGGCGGTTGGGACTCCTCTCCAGCTCTGGGCGAGTGCAGTTTTTGCATTCTTTATTTGTCGTTTCCCTGCATGACCGCGGAGTTGCTGAACACATTCGAGGACGGATTGTAAGGCAGAGCCTTCAAGGAGGTTGCCTGCTCCAAGTCGTCCACCAGAGACATTAACAGGAAAAGCCCCATCGAAGTTGAATTCACCCTCGACGGCGAGTTTACCAGCTTGGCCGGATTCGCAAATTTGAAGAGCTTCAAGATGTTGGAGCTCTTTATAACTGAACGAATCATCAACTTCAGCGAAGTCCAGCTCTTTACGGGGGTTTTTGATTCCCGCATGTTTGTAGGCACGATCGCGGGCCAAAGTGGCATAGCGTGCAGCGCTCCAGTCACGAGCTTCCAGCCAGGGTGTATCCGAGCACCAGCCAATTCCTTTGATCCAGATCGGATGGTCAGAGAGTTCTTTTGCTTTCTTTTCAGAAGCAAGGACCATTACAATCGAGCCATCAGCAAGGGGGCTGATGTCGCGTTGGGTGAGGGGGTGAGAGACCATCGAGGAGTTGATGACCTCATCGACTGTCATATCTGCAGGAAATGCTGCCAAAGGGTTGTTCATGGCGTTGCGTTTGTTCTTGACAACGACGGCAGCACATTGTTCCCGCGTTGTTTTGGTCTCATGCAGGTATCGCTGCATTTCCAATCCTGCAATGAAGTAGGGGTGAGCATTGAATGCGCGATTATAGATAGGGTCTAGGGCATGAGTCAAAATACCATCAAAGGTGAGCATATCCGAGGCTTTACTGTGCGCCTCGACTGCCACCACATCAAATAATCCGGTTTCAATCTGCATAGCCCCGTTAGCAAGGGCGAGCAGACCGTCACCACCAATCGTACAGACGGATCGTAAAACCGCCCCGAGTTGGTCGGGAACAAACTCATCGAAAATCGAGTATCCTTCCCAGTAATCTTCAGCAGCTGTGAGAAAGCTCCCGATATCTTTACGGGCATTAACGCCAGCATCCGCATAAGCTTTGACGGCCGCTTCAAACATCAGCTCCTTGAAAGACACATCGGGCGAAGTTGAACGAAAAACCGTATGTCCGACACCGACTATGGCCACAGTCAAGTGGATTCCCTTCAATTTTCATTAGGTTGAGGCTGTGTCATGATTTAGCTTCATGAGTTTGCCTCGAAGTGGCTTTGATTGAAAAGTTGTTCCTCAAAAGCCTTCCGCAACTCAAGTGAATCTTAAGTCCCTTTAAGACTGGTTTAGTTGTGGAAACGAGGCAAACCATTATATGATGGCGCCTAGCCCTTGTGCAAATACATGTTATTGAGGCTGATAGGATTGGTTGATGAACGAATCAAGGAACACGCCCGTATTCTGGTCGAGTACTCAACAAAAGTTCAAGCAGGTGAGATGGTCTACCTGATTTCAGATTTAGATGCACATCCCCTTGCGGTTGAAGTCGTGAAGAAATGCGCGGAACGGGGTGCCGCGACGATGACGATTATGGACTCATCGGAGCTCAGTCGAGGGTATATGGATGCTGCTACGGATGCTGCCTTGGACTTGTTTCCTCAGCATCAAATGGAAGCAATCAAGGCTTCCGATGTCCTCATCCGGTTACGTTCACCCTCTAATACGCGGGGCTTTGCCGGGTTAGATCCAAAGCGAATTATGCAGCGCCAAAAGACCACCAAACCGATTTCTGAGGAAATTCTTAAGAAACGATGGTGCCTGACAATTCACCCTAACTCGGCATTAGCGCAGGAAGCGAAGATGAGCCTTACAAACTATCAGGAATTTGTCTATGGAGCTACACTCTTGGACTGGGAAAAAGAAGCCAAACTTATGCGCAAGTTACGAGATAAACTCCAAGAGAGCTCAACAATTCAGTTCCTCGGAAAAGAAACCGATTTGAAGGCGTCCACTAAAGGGCGATTATGGATCTCCTCTGAAGGCACCCATAACATGCCGAGTGGAGAAGTCTTTACAAGCCCCGTAGAAAAAACAGTTGAAGGACACATCTACTTTGATATCCCCTTCCTGTATGCAGGCGAGGAAGTAGAAGGAGTTCGATTAGAATTCAAGGAAGGAAAAGTCGTCACATACTCAGCAGAGAAAGGCTACGATGCGCTAGATGCAGCACTAAACGCTGATGAGGGAGCTAAGTTTCTAGGAGAAATGGCTGTCGGAACCAATCGCGGAATCCAACAATATACACTGAATATGCTCTTTGACGAAAAAATTGGTGACACAATCCATTGTGCCTTAGGAAACGCCTATCCCGAATGTAAAGGCACGAATCAAAGTGCTGTCCATGTTGATATTATCAAGAACATGAAACAGGAAGGAAAAATCCTCGCAGGCGACTTTGTAATTTACGAAAATGGAAATTACTTCTGGGAGAAATAGTAACCCACGGAAGGCAATCAACCAGCCTTCCAGGCAAAAACGGCAGATGAGTACCCCTTTTAGGGAACCACCGAGATATGCCTTTTGATTATATGACATTCCTTGAATTAGTAAACCATGGTGTTGACTATGGTACTGCCCAAGGGGCCGAATTTATTGAACTCCGTTACGTCAAATACATAGTTGATGGTTATAGCACCCGTAATGGTGATATTCTTGCAGCAGGATCAACTGAAACAGCTGGAATCGGAATCCGCGCATTGGCAAATGGCGGCATCGGATTCACAGCAACAGCGCAGTTGGAAAAACAAGAAATCGAAAGAGCCGTGAAAAAAGCTATTCAACTCGCACGAGCTACAAAACGAAAAACCCCGCTCCTGCTTTCAGAGGAACCCAGTGTTCAGACTAAGTGGGAAGTACCCGTGAAAACGCCTTTTGCTGACATCGCCTCAGAAGATAAGCTAGGTCGTATATTAGAAGCAGACAAAGCCCTAAAAGATACTTTTGGCGATAAAGTGCTCCCTTACCGCGTTCTCGTCATTGCCTTAGAGACCCAGAAAAAATATATCGCAACTAGCAAAGGGACTCAAGTCGAATCAGACTACAGCCTTAACCGTTACATGACATTGCTTACAGCGCAGGGACAAAAAGGAACTGAACAGCGCGCCCTAATGCGAGGAGCCACAGGCGGATGGGAGCTGCTCGAGTCCCCTGATTTCATCCAAGCCTTTATAGATGAAGGCAAGGACGCTAAAGAAGTTGCAGATAAAGCCGAACACATCACCTTTGACAAACCCATCGATGTGGTTGTCGGTCCCGAAGTTGCAGGGATCATCGCTCATGAAAATTGTGGACATCCTTCGGAAGCCGACCGCATTCAAGGTCGCGAAGGGATGAATGCAGGCGAATCCTTCTGGATGGATATCGTGGTGGGAACCACAAGAGTTGGATCTCCAGCAGTGACCGTCATTGACGATCCAACCATACCGAAAAGCGGGGGATTCTATCTCTATGATGATGAAGGCGTCAAAGCTCGACCCCGATACCTTATCAAGGAGGGTATAGCCAATGAAATGCTCCACGATCGGTTATCTGCAGGACGAGCAGGTGTCAAATCCAACGGTTCATCTCGAGCCACGAATTACGATCGTGAACCCATCCCCCGAATGGCTAACACCTACATTGCCCCAGGCGAATACACATTTGACGAAATAATTGAAGACGTTAAGTATGGAATATACATGCACTCGTTCACAGAATGGAACATTGACGATCGTCGGTTTCAGTCAAAGTATGTAGGTTCATATGCGCGCACTATCGAGAAGGGCGAAATAACAGATAGATTTGTGCGGAGACCGATATTGGAAATCACTTCGCGGGGTTTATTTGACGCCGTTGATGCGTGTTCGAAGGGATTTGCAGCATGGCAAGCAATTTGTGGAAAGTCAGACCCTGGACAAGGCATCCCTGTATGGACAGCAGGTCCTGACGCGGTAAGATTACGTGAGATCCGCTTGGGAGGTGCTCCAGCATGAGTGTCCAAGATACTGTGCAAAAAATTATTGACCATACTTTGAAAGTCGCTTCGAAGGATGGGCAAGCAGTTGTTCGTGCTCGTGATGTGTTAGAGCATCAGTTGCGAATAAGCAACTCAGAGATTGACATTTTCAAGCAGTGGAAGTATACAGTTCTTGAGGTGTTTGTTGCCATTGAGGGGCGAATTGGGACTACAGAAATCTACAATCCAACCATCAAGTCTGTAGATGCTGAAATAGCTCGTTTGACAAAATTTGTACGAAGTTTACAACCCACTCCACTATTCTCAGGTTTACAGGATGAAATCAAACCACCCACAAAAGTAGATCAACTATATGATAAGCGAATTCGAGATTTTCCGGACAACGCACCGGATATAGTGACCGAAGCCCTTAATCGTGCACAGAAAGCAGGGGCGAGACGAACAGCAGGATCGTTCTTTTTCGATGAAACGCAAAACGTACTTGAAACGTCTCAAGGTTTTAGTGGGAATTATCCGGCATCGTCTTATCGGATGACCTTACGAAGCTTTGTGGAACCTGAAAGTTCTGGACAAGGAATAGCAGTGGGTCGAAGTTTGGGTGAGATAGAGAAACATATCGCACAAGCGGGACAGGAATCTGGGGAGATTGCGAAGCTAGCTGTTGGTGGAAAACAAGGAAAAGCTGGAGTCTATGATCTTGTCTTGCATCCAACTGTTGCGGCGTCGGTGTTAGGGAGCTTGGCGGAAACAGCTAATCCCTTGCTTATGATGTTGGGAATGAGCCCATTAAAAGATAAAATTGGCCAAAAACTAGCCCCAGAAAACTTGAGTATCTGGGATGATGGCCGTATTTCGAATGGACTAGGAAGTGCTCCCTTTGATTTTGAGGGAACACCCACACAAAAATCCCCGCTCTTCCAACAAGGTGTATTACAAGGCATGGTTCATAACGTCACCTCGGCTCGAATGACCAAAGCAAAGAGCACTGGGAATTGTCAACTGGTGAACTTCGGAATGGGCTCAAAACTTGTTGTACCAGCAAATACCAATATTGTCTTTTCAGAAGGAGATGCATCCTTTGAAGAACTCCTCGAACCACACAGACCAACTATCTATGTGACATCAAACTGGTATTTACGCTATACGAGTCAGCTCGAGGGAACCTTTTCTACAATTCCGCGTGATGGAATGTTCTTGATTGAAAAGGGTGAAATTGGTCAACCCATTCAGAAACTTCGCATCGCAGATAACTTACTTCGGATGTTTGCAAATATTGAAGCCTTAGGAAAGACGGTGCGACAAGTGCAATGGTGGGAAGTGGAGACCCCGACATTTATTCCCTTTGTGCGTGTCAAGGATGTTCCCATGACAGCCGCAACCCAGTAATGAGTTTAACTCATAGAAAATCCTAGCGAGTTTATAAGTACGAGATATTAGGACATACTCATCGACGAAACACATAAGAAGCCCAGACTCGCCGAACACTAAACCGACACTCTATAACCAATGAGGAATGATACACCTAAAGGTTCCATGGGATGATAAGATGGGAAGAAATGGCGGCAAGAAAGTTGTTCTGACAGCATCTGTTGCCGAAATGGCTGGATGGGATGCCGACCCCTTCATAGCATTTGCGGGTGGATTCCCTGGTCGTTTTATTCCATCTTTGTTACTGAGACAAGGATACAAACCCGATCCACCAAACGCGGATCATTCAGCACCATTCGCACCTTATGGTCTCCGAAAGATCGAAGCTACACTTTTGGAAAATGGCTTCGATGAAGATGACGTAATGACTGTGCACCCTTCACAATTAAAGCATGCAATGGGACCGAAAACAAAAGTTGTGGGTATCTCAAGTATGGACCCGTTAGGCATGGCCTATGTAAGTGTCACCTATTCGTCCCTTGTGGGCTTTGGACGCACCTCCGCAACTGGTGTAGAGTTTTGGCGGCTCGCTCAAAACCCAGTCCTCAGCCAGTACAAGGTTCCACGGATTCTTGGTGGCGCCGGGTCTTGGCAATTGAAAAATCCAAAACTCCGGAAACGATATGGATTCGACTGTGTGGTCATGGGTGAATCTGAAAGTATTGCAGCCGAGTTATTTGAAAAGGCGATTCGTGGTGAAAAGTTACCGGGAATCGTTAGAACAGAGCGTCCAGCAGATGAGGATATTCCCGCGATCAAAAGTGGTGCGATATACGGGGCTGTGGAAATCTCACGGGGATGTGGTCGCGGCTGTCAGTTCTGTTCTCCCACCATGAAATATCGACGCACATTTCCCATCGAGAAAATTCTCAGGGAAGTCCGAGCCAATCTGAGTTGTGGCGCGAATATGATTCTGCTGAATACCGATGATGTTTTCTTATATGGATCAAAGGAACGCTTTCTTCCCAACCGCAAAGCGGTTCTCAGTGTTTATCAAGCCGTAGTTAACGAGCCCGGTGTTGAGTATATTCAAACCGCCCATGCATCCTTAGCGCCTGCAATCATTGAACCAAAAATGGTCCAAGAAATTCCCGAAATAATCGGTGACAAGTGTCGATACCTCTACAAAGGAGACCCGGTTGTTACTGTTGAGGTTGGAGTCGAAACGGGTAGTCCACGACTAATGCAGGAGCACATGCGAGGAAAAGCGCTCCCCTACGATGTTAGTCAATGGCCCGAAATCGTTTGTGAAGCCTATGGAATACTTAATGATGCCAATTGGGTACCTTTGTGCACTTTGGTAACTGGACTTCCCAAGGAAACAGAAGAAGATGTTTTACTAACCCTAGATCTCATTCATCGAATGCGACGATTCAAAACGTTCTTTGTACCCCTTTTCTTTGTCTCACTAGAAGATTGCGCCTTGCGCAAAGAGAAGACCTTGAATCTCCGACGTCTCACAGAATTGCAATGGGAGATGTTCATCGAATGTTGGGACCATAATCTTCATCACTGGCGTGACACCTGGTTAGGAGACATCAAAAATACCTGGATTAATCGACAACTCATCAAACTCGTTGGTGGATTTCTCTATCTTAGCTATTACAAATACAAGCATGGTGGAAAATCTAAGCGGATGCTAACACGAATCGCAGGAATTCTTGGTCAAGACTATCGATTTCTATTACCCTTCGAACACCCCTTTGGCGGGGAGCTGCCAGAGTTCCTCAAACAACAACACCTTCATCAATCCAACCTATTACCAGTCATTCCAGGAAGCGAGGATGTTCCTAGGGAATTGCAGTATGCAAATCACGAACCCCAATACCGTCTCCGCCAATAACTGCTTCATTGCAAGGATTTTATCACTCTAACAATAGCAGTGAGTGTCTCACCTGCTTCAGCAGTAAACACAAGATCTGCAACTGGATCAAAGGGAGTCGGTTCCTGGTTAATGATAATCAGTTTCGCCCCACTTTGCTTTGCAATGGTAGGAAGTGAAGCCACGGGGTACACCACGAGGTATGAACCAATTGCAAGCATTAATTTACAGTGTCTTGCAGCCTCGATTGAAGAAGCTAACTCTTTTTGTGGTAGCGCTTCGCCGAAAAACACAGTATCTAATTTTATGAGACCACCACAAGTGGGACACATCACAGGAATTTGCCGTTTCGACATAGCTTTTTGCAAGAATTTTCGGTCCACGTTGAACTGGCACACAGTACATGTACCACTGAAGAGGCTCCCATGAACTTCAAGAACATGCTGATTCCCTGCCTGTTGATGTAGACCGTCTACGTTTTGAGTGATTATTATAGTTAAGAGACCCATTCTCTCAAGTTCGGCGAGTGTGGTGTGAGCGGGATTAGGTTTTGCTTTCAGAACTGTTGGTGCCATCTCCAACGCCATTTCCCACCAACTTTTCGGATCACTTAGAAATCCATCAACACTAGCGAAGTTAGCGGGATTGACTTTGGTCCAAAGACCATCCGGGCCGCGAAAATCAGGTATCCCACTTTTTGTAGAGACCCCTGCACCAGTGAGTGCGATTGTAGACTTGGAGTCCAGTATCATCTGAGCTGCTTTCTCTATGTCTCTAATTGACAAAGAATGGTCACCAATAATAGAAAAAGAAGCCACATGATGTGTCATAAACCTGTGGGTGCTTTGAGGTCAAAACAAATTATAACGGTTAATCGAACAGGTATGGCAGGGTGTACTCGATTTGACTGAAGAACAACTTGTAATGGCAATAGATATTGGTACAAGTGGAACCAGGACCGCAGTGTTTGATGCAGCAACCGGTCAACTGATTGCACAAACTCACCAGGAGTACTCTTCTGTTTTTCCTCAGCCCGCTTGGGTGGAACAGGATGCGGAGGATTGGTGGCGAACTACATGCAAAACGTCGCTGGCAACAATGAAAAAACTTGGGAAGAAAGGAAAAAACCTTGCAGCTGTAAGTATTACGAATCAACGGGAAACCATCGTTCCAGTAAATCAGCACGGTGATCCAATTCATAAGGCTCTTGTATGGCAAGATCGGCGAACAACAGCCCAGTGCACACTAATCGAAGAGTCGCTTGGAGCCGAAAAAGTGTATTCGGAAACGGGCCTAATTATTGATCCTTATTTTTCTGCGCCCAAGATTCTTTGGTTTAAACAGGAAAAACCACAGATATTCCGGCAAGCGTACAAATTCCTCCTCGTTCACGATTTTATTCTTCATCGCTTAACAGGTCAGTTTGTCACAGATTATAGTAACGCGTCTCGAACGATGCTTTTTGCCATCAAACAAATGGAATGGTCCAATTTAATGTGTGACGCGTTAGAAATTCCCAAAGTGAAATTACCAGAGACCTATCCCTCAGGATTCAGGATCGGAGAAATCACATCTGCGGCAGCAAAGGACACTGGACTCCCTGATGGATTGCCGGTTATAGTTGGGGGAGGTGATCAGCAGTGCGGGGCAGTGGGAGTTGGAGTAGTCAAATCAGGCCGTGTGAAGGCTACAATTGGAACGGGAACCTTTATTCTTGCATTTGAAGCCCAGCCGCGATTTGACCCCAAACGCCGTCTGCTCTGTAGTTGTCATGCGGTTCCTAATCGATGGGTAATTGAAGCAAGTATATTCACAAGTGGGATTATTTATCGATGGTTCCGTGACCAGTTTGGATATGAAGAGAAACGACTTGCGAAACTTCTTGATGCAGATGCATATGAGCTAATGGATGAACAAGCAAAACAGTCACCACCAGGGGCAAGGGGAATTGTCGTATTAC
>JABXGX010000322.1 GCA_016550405.1 archaeon
CGTACGCAGCGATTTGAGCCCGAAGCGTAATTGTATATGTGCCCACCGTGATTGCTTCAACTTGGAATGTGGTAGAGTACCAGCCATCGGTTCCATTGGGTTGAAGAATTCCAGAGAACCCGATGCCAAAGAACTGAGGCGCAGCCCCAGTGATAGGCTGGTTGGTCGCTGTGTCATTGAGATATACAGCGAGGGAAAGTGAGTCGTTCCAAAAGACACTATATGACTGGTATTCGGGGATAATTTGGACCTCGCGACCTCGAATTACGATACTAATTGAGAGGAAGGCTTGCCAGTAGTCCACAGGGGCGTTGACATCGAGGAGGATCCGAAGCTGGTATGTCTCGTTGACCAGATAGCCAGCAGCGTCGAAGGTGACTGAATAGTTGCCAGGTTCACCGCCCACAGAGTTGAGGGTTCCAGAATCTATGTTGCTGTGGGTGGAGTTAGATAATGTCCAATTAGCAACATAAGGAATAGAGGTTGCAGTTGCATCGATAGGAGCATCCGTAACGAGGTCCCTGTACTGTACAACGAATTGAGTGGTGGTGTTGTAACCCACTTCGATGTAGGGGATGGTACTAGGTCGGACTAGTTGCAATTCGGTGGGGTGTTCAGTGGCAACCACACCAATTGGCACGTTGGTGCTAGCTGTATTACTGACCTGAAGTGGAGTAGTTTGGTTGTGGACTCGGAATCGATTGATGTATCGAATATTTACATCATAAGGGCCGGGTAGCAGATATGTAGAGGCGGTTCCAGTTGGTAAGGTTGCATTTAGTGCAAACACAGGAGCACCAGTCGTGGCGTTATCAAGAAATACTTCTGCAAATGTTGCAAGGTTGTTATTGGTATACCAATCTACGACATGGACGGTTGTATCGCTGAGCTGGCAGTTTACGGTTCGTTGCCATCCACGTTGGATGTTATGGTTTATCGTGATTTGTGTAGTGTTGACTTGGAAGGTTACCGAGCCTCCATACGTCGAAATTAAAGTGTAGTTTGAGATGATTGTGTAAAGTCCATCCTCTAATTTGAGGAATGTCACATTGGCGTTTACAGTTGGACCACTTTGCACGAGATCCATTGAGCTGTTATAGATATAGACATCAATATTGGAAATGTTGGTGCCTTCGACGTCTTGGGTAGTGCAGGTCAAAATATTATGCCGGAATAATTCTTGTTCACCCAGCTCGATGCTTATGGGATTATTGATTTGGGCGGTTTGGGTGCGTACTTCATCATAGTTTGTGCCATAAGCCGTTGTATACACAGTATAATCGTAGGTGAAGGTCTGACCGGTTGGCATGATATAGAAGTCGCCTTGGTGACCTTCTCGAAGGATTTGTTGTAGCATGGTGTTATCACCCATGCCAGTCACTGCGAGAGAAAGAACTTCCCAACCTACTGGATTGACTTTGGCGATGAGTCCGAGTGTGGGATGTTGGGTTCCATCATAACCGGGTTCTCCTGAGTCATCATACCAGACCATCCATGGTTCAATTGGGAAGTCGCGTCGACGTCCATCGACAGTTTCGTTGTAAAGACCATATTTGGAGCCAATCCACGCTTTTCGATTTTGGACGGCATCGACTGTTCCAGGGGTTCCTGAACCACAGGTGAAGGTCATAATGTGTGGCCAGTCACCGTAGTTTTTGACATGACATTGGGCGCCTTGCCATTGGGGATTGGCGGTAATTTCGAGAAGAACGCTCACTAACGCCGAATTTCCGTGCCAGTAGAAGGTGTAAGTGATTGTGTAATTCAGAAAGCCTGCGGCGCCATTTGATCCGCGGTTGACGGTGTCAGATGTTTGATTGCACCATGGAGATGCAGAGTTACAATAGCCACCATCACTCGTCACGATTTTTACTCGTGTAAAGAGAGGCCCGTCTTGAAGAATCCAAACCCCAGCCCCTGTGATCCAGGCTTCAGCTGGGTTGTCCGGAGCAACGTTCGCTCGGTTTGTGTTGCTTGAGCCCATGCCCGTATCTTCTCCAAGAGGGTCAAGCGCGAATTCGCCTAGCAGCATATATTGCAGGTTGGTTCCTGTACCGGTGCCGTTATTGGTGTTGAGGGCATCGGTGTCACCATAACGAACAGAAATGAGGCCGCCGCAGGGTCCGCCCCAATCAGATCCCCCTCGAAGCATATCTGTAAGAAGAATCGCTGCATGTTCGTTTGATGTCGCTGAAGAGCGAATATAAACCATATCAACATTTGTATAATTAGTAGAGGTCACGTCCGAATAGACCCATGGCATAGTCGAATCATCTGTGATTGGACCATTAGCAGGTATGGCGGTAATTTGATCGGTATAGCTAGGGGCCACAGAGTAATCATCATCATAGTAGATATAGAAGACTTCTTGATGATTCTGTGTGATGTTTACCAAGAAACAGATAGTAAGTGAATCATAGAAGGTTGTTGGACCTGTTACATGGGTAGTGGTATTCCATACTTGGGAGGGAACTTCGTGCCAAGCCCCGGGATCCCAGTAGGCAACGGCGATGATATCTTCGCGGGCAACATCACCTGAAAAGGTGAGGTAAACATGAACAGGTTCCATTGTTCGGGATGCGATATCCGGTTCGATGATGGTGATTTTGCGACGATAATCGTAATTGGTGTCCCACCACTCGACGAGTGTTTCTCGACCCGTTCCTGGCGGATTGTCGGGAATTGGAGGTGCCCCTTCTTCAGAAGGAATGACAATGAGGTTATTCTTAGGCTGAAAAGAACTAGCAATTGTGGTTGTTTCGAGTTCTGGTATTCCCTCCACAGCAAGGGGTGTGGTGGGCATCATGGTGGGAATAGCAAATTCAAGTAAGAAGAAGATTAGAAAAAGCCCTAAGGCTAGATGTGTTTTTCGCATCCCAAATCGCTCCTTAATGGAGTGGTGACATATATCGGTAGTGACTAGCTGGTAATTGTGCTTTAACGGTTTTGTCTTTAATAGTAGAGATTCTGTTTGGCTGTGGATTCTTCGAGGCTAAATTTTGACACTCTGGGTGAATATTGGGTATGGAAAATCCTATTTATCCACCACTTTGGGGTCACGTTTTTCGATGAACGCTTTGACTCCTTCTTTGGCATCATCGGTTTCGAATACTTCGCCGAAATAGCGGGCTTCCAGTTTCAAGCCTTCTTCGAGGGGCATGTATAGGGCACGTTTGAGCGCTTTCTTGGCTAGTTTGATTGCAACGAGGCCACGAGCCGCTATTCGTTCGGCAAGGTTCATGGCCGTGGGCATTAGTTGGCTAGAAGGAACGACTTTATAGACAAAGTTGCCCATTTCAGCAGCAGGAACAATGTCACCGGTGAGAATAAGTTCACGGGCGCGCTGGGGGTTCATCCAGCGTTGGAGACGTTGGGTTCCACCCCACCCGGGGATAATGCCTAGTTTGATTTCGGTTTGTCCGAATCGAGCATTTTCTGAGGCAATGATAAAATCACAAGCTTGCGAGAGTTCCATGCCGCCACCAAGACAGAACCCATTGACAGCCATGATGAGGACTTTACTGTGTTGCTCTAAGAAGAGCGTAAACTCTTGACCCATTCGTGATACCTTTTCCGCACCCTTGGCATCTAGCCCTTCGAATTGTTTGATGTTAGCGCCGCCAATAAAGAAGCGGTCTCCAGCGCCGGTGATAATAATGACTTTGGTATCATCTTGATCCAATTCAGTAAGGACCTTTTTGAGTTGGTTAAAGACCTCTTGGTTTAGAGCGTTTGCAGGAGGGTTGTTAATGGTGATGACTGCAATTTGATTTTCCTTTTTGATTTCGATTTGGGACATGATTTGTTTCTTCCATGGGGTTCTTGATGATTGCTACCGGTTAGAAGTTGCTTTTACTTGTTTGCCTTGTGAATTGTAATGAATAACCTTGACCTTTATAGAAGAGACAATAGCAATGGAAAGCAAAAAGGTGGACATTGATGCGTTTTGGTATTACCGCCTTGGATTGGGCAACTGTCTTTAGCCAATTGACCGCGGGTGGCTTCTTTGATTTGAGCAAGTTTGATTTTGCTGAAATTGCTCGTTTAACCCATCACCATGGGTTCTCCTTAATGGAGCTTACCTTGGATCTTGGGTATGTGGTTCCTGACGCATTATCCGAGAAACAAATTGCCAATTTACTGGCAGTGAAAGAAGAACTGGATTTAACCTACACCGCACACCTTCCCATATGGTCCATTGAGCCAGCAAGCCCCAACAATTTCATTCGAGAAGCATCAGTTGCCTGCTTAGTAGAGGCTGTTGAACGCGCAAAGCCACTAGACCCTGAAGCATATGTGGTGCATAATGCCGGTTGGATTGGGGCGGAATTTAGCGAATTCGACATTGGCGGAGATGACCAACCCATTATTTCATTGATAATGGGGAATTTAGCGGAGCAGAGTATCCGTGAATTAATCAAGGCGACGAATGTTCCATCACACAGGTTTGCGTTAGAATCTATTGAGTTTCCCTTCGAAATCACCTGGGCTATTGCAGAAAAACTTGATACCTCGGTGTGTTTAGATACAGGACATGTGCTGTCAGGTCAGTCAGGGTTAACAGATGTACTTGAGTTTGTAAATCGATATCATAATCGATTACTCGAGATTCATCTTCACGACGGTTCCATGAAACGAGAGGCGGGTAAACGATTTCCATACCATGATCACAAGGTGTTGGGTCAAGGAGACTTGCCGATTGTCGAATTCTTAACAGCCTTGGATAAGCGAAGGTTTAGTGGACCCATTATCTTTGAATTAAACCGAGCTGACGCCTTGGAATCGTTAAAGGTCATCCGAAAGCTTTTACCTGATTTTCCGATTGAGTGATATGACTGTGAGGGAGCCTTGACCTTGATGCGATTCGTTGATTTGCATACCCACACAACAGCCTCAGATGGAACCGAATCGCCGACACAAGTGGTCAGCAAAGCGCACGCTCTTGGATTGGTTGGCGTGGCTATTACAGACCATGATACGATACAAGGAGTGGATGAAGGGATACGAGCAGGCATTAGCATGGGGATTGAGGTGGTGCCTGGCGTTGAAATCAGCTGTAACTGGCTCGACCATCAACTCCATCTGCTTGGATTCTACATTAACACTCAGAATTCTGAGCTACGGGCTTTGTTGGAATGGATGCGGGTTGGACGCGAACAACGCTTATCGAAAATGATTACAAAGCTTAGAACATTAGGCATTGTAGTGGATCCCCAAGAGGTAGAAGCCGAAGCAAAAGGTGAATCCACAGGACGCCCCCATCTAGCCCGTGTGCTTATGCGACATAATCATGTCACTACCCTCGAAGAAGCCTTTAGTAAATATCTCGGATACGGTCGTCCAGCCTATGTGGATCGTCCCCGACCCACCATCAAACAAGGGATTCAGGCCATCTTGCACGCCAAAGGAGTACCCATTATAGCCCATCCCCTAACAGTTGACGCTGATCTAGGAATGATGCTTGCTGAACTCAAACCACTTCACATACAGGGAGTTGAGTACTATTACCCGTATGAACAGGTTGCAGGCAAATCAGATAACTGGTATGCAACAATAGAATCTCGACAAGCCGAGTTAATGAAACTCGTAAAAGAATATCAATTAATCATCACGGGCGGGTCTGATTATCACGGAATCATACCTGAAAAAGCAGATTTGGGATCTATTCCTGTTCCCGTGGAAACGCTGGAGCTGCTTCGTCGTCGATATAAAGAGCTTTTCGGGAGCCTTCCGTTTGCCAAGGGTCCTGCTTAATCATTGACAAGATTTAAAAAGCTGTTTTCATTTCACAAGCGTAGACAAGAGATACGTGTTCCACGTCGTGTCTCAATCATATGATTTGCATGATTGGATTCGAGACGAAACGACGGTAATTCACCTGCGCGAAGAACCTGATTCTTCAGATGAGGCAGCGTGGAAGAAACACCTAACTTACCTGAAGTACCTGAATCAGTAGAGCTTGATTCGGAGTCGAAGGTTAACTTGTCACAATTACCTTACCAGAGGGAATGAAAGAAAAATGACAAAAATTACCTTCCTTGGCGGCTGCCGACAAGTGGGAGCCTCTGCTGTTCTCGTCGAGCAAGCCGGCGCTCGCGTCGTCATGGATTATGGCACCGCCTTCAATGGCACTCAACGGGTACCGCTCCCAATTTCCACACGGAACCTCACCAGTGTCCTTTCGCATGCACACCTAGACCATAGTGGGAGCCTCCCCCTCATTGCGGGGAGCCAGACACACCAGGTGCCCATGTATTCCACGGCTCTGACCAAAGAGCTAGTCCAGCTTTTATTAATGGATATGCTCCGCATTGGAGGAGAATCTCTGGCATTTGAAAGAAACGAGATCCAAACCCTTCTCCGTAATACCAAAGCCCTTGCTTATGGCGAACCTGTTCAGGTCTCTCCAAAGATTAGATTTACTCTGTATGATGCAGGTCACATTCCGGGCAGCGCCTCGATTCTTGTTGAAACTGAAGCCAATGGTGGCAGTGCCGCTCGAATTCTTTATACAGGAGACCTAAACACAACCAACACCCGTTTAGTGAACGGTGCCTCAAGCTTGCGAGCACTCGGAGCCCTTGATGCGATTATTGTTGAAAGCACCTATGCACAAGAAGAACATCCATCACGACATGAGGTCGAAACCCAGTTTGTTGAGACAGCCCGGTCCTCACTCGAATCAGGAGGCACTGTCTTAATCCCGTCCTTTGCCGTAGGACGCGCTCAAGAAATACTTGCAGTTCTGGATCAACATCGGCATAGAGGTCTAGACTATCCTGTCTTCATTGATGGAATGGCTCGCAAAGTGACACGGATAATGCAACAGCATGCACAGTCTTTTTCGGGCGGATCGCTAGTCAAAAAAGCAGCGAAACAGGCCGTTTTTATTCGGAATAACACAGAACGGAAAGCGGCACTCGAAGAGCCAGCAGTTATTATTGCACCAGCCGGTATGCTCAAAGGTGGAACTGCACAACTGTATCTTCGGAACATCGCGAATGATTCGCAGAGTAGTGTGTTACTCGTAGGAAAACAACTTCCTGGAACTCCCGGAGCCAAACTCCTTGATACCGGAAAAATCCAATTAGACAGTCGAGGGAAACCATTCACAACACAGCATGTCAAAGCAAGAGTGAAAAGCTTCGATTTTTCATGTCATGTTGGGCGCCGAGAAGTCTTGCATTATCTCAGGCAAGCAAAAGGAAATCCACAAATCTTCACAATGCATGGGGAACCAGCTTCGTGCGAAAATCTAGCAAATACACTTCGAACGCAGTTTGGTTTTGAGGCAAAGGCTGCAACTTGTGGAGAGCATATTCGGTTCAATTAGACAGGCATGTTATTTGAAACCGTATGTTCACGAAGCTCGCGGCGCAATATTTTCCCAACGGCGGATTTAGGCAGCTCAGTTCGGAATTCAATAATGCGAGGATATTTATAAGCAGCCATTTCCTGTTTTGCCCAATTTCGAAGTTCATCTGCGGTCAAGTGGCCTTGATATTCGGCATTGAGCACAATCACAGCTTTGACTTCTTCTCCAACCCTTGGAGAGGGAACGCCAATTACAGCACATTCGGCAACTGCAGGATGTCGATAGAGTAGAGCCTCAACTTCAGCGGGGAAGACGGAGTAACCACTTCTTTTAATAAGATCCTTCTTTCGGTCGCCAATGTAGAGGAAACCATCTTTGTCAAAGCGCCCAATATCTCCAGTATGGAGCCAATCGTCCCGAATCGTTGTTTTAGTCGCTTCAGGAGCATTCCAATATCCGTGGAAGATTTGAGGGCCTCTTGCCAAGATTTCTCCCCATTCCCCGATGGGTAATTCCTTCGTGCTATCAGTTTGGCTAACAATTTTGATGTCAGTGTTGAATGTAGGAATACCTACAGCCCCAGGACGCAGGACTCCTTGAGGAATTAGCGTTAGAATAGGCGAAGTTTCAGTCATTCCATAGCCTTCAACGATATAGCTGCCGGTTTCACGCTGAAACTGCTCTAATACTTCAATAGGGAGTGAAGCGGCACCTGAGAAGCAATTTTCGAGACTACTGATATCATATTTCTTCAACAATGGACTCGCAAGCATTGACACATAGAGTGTGGGGACTCCTACAAGGACAGTGGCTTGATAATGTTCAATGCTTTTTAGAATCTCTTTGATGTCGGGTCGAGGAATGAGTACCACTGATGCAGCGATTAAGGCTGCAAGAATAATGATGCATGAAAAGCCAAAAGCATGAAAGGCAGGTAATACTCCGATAAAACATTCTTCACCATCTCGGACCTTGAACCATTGACTTCCTACTTTTGCATTAAACATGAAGTTTTGGTGACTTAACATTGCACCTTTGGGTGGTCCCGTTGTTCCTCCCGTAAATAGTAAGGCTGCAATTTCATTTGAGGTAATTTTCAGAGAGGGATTTTGTGGTGCTTGTCCTTTCAACAAATCACTGAAGAAATGAATGCCATCACCTTTAGGGAGCTGTGGATAAGGAATTTTACGTGCTAAGCGTCCCAGAAGCGCTTTAGCTTTATGAAGGTATTCTCCAGTTCGTGTGTATATTACAGATTCTAGAGAAGTATCTCGTTTTCCTGTTTCCACAACCTCGTGAAACAGATCTAAAGCAATGAGGTGCTTTACATTTGCAGATGTTAACTGATAATGTAACTCGTGGTGTTTGAACAGAGGATTAATGGGAGTGACAATGGCACCTGCTTTGAGTATCCCAAAAATTGTGATAGGCGTTTGGGGAATGTTAGGAAGCATAAAGGCAACAGAATCACCCTTTTTTACCCCCAGTTCAAGTAGTGCATTGGCAAATTGATTGGAAAGCCGATCTAGTTCTAGGTAAGTCATCGTTTTGCCTTGGAAGTGATATGCAGGATTTTGCGAGTATTTTTTTGCTGTCGTAGTAAGTGTTTCATGAATTGTCGTAGTAGGTATTTCAATGTCATATGCTAATCCATCCGGCCAACTCTTATGCCAAAACCGCTTCACTACAATAACCTCCTCGTGAGTAGTAGGGTAATCAAGTTATCAGTATCATCCAGTATAAATGCTGACGAATCATCCTGATTGGATTTTTCACTTGCTTTCGTATGGATTTTTGATGCAAAGCAATATTCTTAGGGAAACTCGTGGGTATCTCCGTATTATTCGAGCTTTGAGGAAGTTCCCATGACTAATACTGTTCTTTTGAAGAAGGAGCCGGAGAAAAAAATTGCATGGCTTATTTTGAATCGTCCAGAAAAATTGAACACCATCAACGAGGATC
>JABXGX010000057.1 GCA_016550405.1 archaeon
CTTCGAAATCGAACACCAACGATGCATCACCAGCGACAATGCCCCCGTCGACATCGACCTCCTTATCTACCATCGCGTTGTCAATGCCCGTGACAGCGTCCTGCGAATCCGCGACTTCAGCGGCGCTGCCCTCGGAATCAGCCAAACGACGCTCCGCGCCGTCGTCGGTGACATTACCCTCGATGACGTCTTAGCTAAACGTGAATACATCAATAGTGTCCTCCGCGAGAAACTAGATGAAAACACAGAGCCTTGGGGTGTGAAGGTTACAAAAGTCGAGATTCGTGAGATTCTTCCACCAACCAAGGTGAACGAAGCAATGATCATGCAGATGGAGGCTGAAAGGCGACGACGAGCTATGGTCACGGAAGCAGCCGGGAAGCGGGAATCAACTATTGCTATCGCTGAAGGTGATAAGCAATCGGCGATTCTGCGAGCGGAAGGTGAACGCCAGTCTGCTATTCTGCGAGCGGAAGGTGAAGCCTTAGCGCTCCAGAAAGTCTTTGATGTTGCGAAAGGGATTGATGAAAAGACCATGGTGATCCAGTACTTGGGTACGATACGGGAGCTAGGGTCAAGTCCAAGTACGAAGTATGTGATTCCCATCGAATTCACGCAGTTAGTGACACCAATTCAAAAATTCCTGAAGGGCGTCAAGTAAGGCTTGGATACAACGGTGGTGGCACCGAGCAGCTGAGCTTGTTCGGTTGTCTGTCTTATCTATTGTGCTAATCCGGTATCAAAAAACTGCTTCATTACTTTGCTGCAGCTTGAACTTTCTCTTTCACGGTTTCGCGTGTGTCGTTATCGAGGACGGTCGTATATGATTTGTAGCCAGGCAAGCCCGTTCGGATTTCTTCGATGAGGAGCATCAGTGCTTTTTCGGAGTCCAGCTCACGAACCTCTAAACTAGCATCGTCAAAAATGAAGCTGACTTCCTTCCATTTCCCTTCTCCAATCTGATACATCATATACACATAATCGTCGGTCATGAGAATCGCAGAATTGACCTTCCATGCTTCTTCCAACAATTCAAGGGTTTTCGTAGCATTCTCCTCTTTACTCATAGGTATCACGTCGGTGCTAGTGACTCTACAATTCTTCATAAAAATCCAGTGGTTAGTCTGTGGAGGCTTGTACAATACCTCATGGTTTAATCCATGAAAAAACGAAATACCGTACTTTTCCAGTTTCTGTTGAAGTTGCTAAGACAAAGCGTTTACGCACTGAGGTTGCTAAACGCCCCGCGCGTACGACCTCTATTGCAGAGACTTCGTCTGATTTCGCGATGACTTCGACAATAAAAAGTGAATGATCAATCCCTGGCCCATGGCGATAAACGGCAAAATCGGCACCAAACTTAAGGCCCGGGCGCACGACAAATCCTCGTTTCCGCAAATCTTCATAAACTTGGTACTTCCGGCTGAAGTCTTTGTGTTGTTGTTCTGCGGTTTCAATGAGATCTTTTTCTTTAATCGGCGTGGTCTTCTCCTCGGTGTAGACTTCGATTTTACCTTTCCGAAGTAGATGTAACGCTTCGAAGAATGAAAGCTGGGAAGGGCGATCAAATTCAGAGGTTTTGGGTTTACGTATTCCGAGTGGCTTCCCGTAAAAACCGTCACTATAGAGTTTGGAGCCGTCCTCAGGGTTCCAGACTACGACTTTGTTTTCTACAATTTGGGCGGAAATACGTTTAGCTTTTGGCATTTCAGCTCACTTGGATAAGGCTTTATGTATTCAGTGGCTACGCAGTTTAAAAGAAGTACTATGGAATACGTGCAATTGCGATTATTCGAACTGCGTCAGCCGCGTCTTCGGCAGCATCCGCGATTTCTTCGAGGTGCTGACCCAAATCCTTCAATCGTAGTAACACGGTAATCTCAATATTAGACCGGTAAAGGAACTGAGTGAAGCTTCGATGAGCTGAATCAGCTTCACGTTCAGCTAGGTCGACTTGCATGGCAAAATCAACGGCTTTGTCAGAATTTTGCTCTAGGAACAGGATCGCTTGTCGCATTTTATAAACAGCGTCAGTGAGGGCATCCAGCATGGCTTTGAAGTGCTCCTTTGTTTTCTCATCGGGATGAAACTCTTCTAATCCTGTTAGGTCCCATGCGGAAGCTTCGCAAAGGTCAGCAATATCATCAGTGCGCATTACAAGGCGAAAATAATCACTTCGGCGAAGCATTGTTTCAGAAATAGATAACTCATCGAGCAGCGTACGTTTAATGCTATCAGCTTTTCTTTCGAGTTTAGCTAACTTGTTGAAGTGTTCTCGGTGAGCTTCCTTGCGTCCATCCATCCAATCTTCAATCATTACTCGAAGGGATTTCGCGGCTTGCAGAACAACTCCTGCATGATCCTGAGCGATCGCGATGGCTTTGTATTCCGCGCGATTTTCTGAAGTATCTAATGTCACTTTACCTGACCTCTGAGCGAGGGTCAGCTACACCCATATTAAAGCATATCGCCTCTACTTCACGGAATTCCGAGAATAAGGCTCGGTACAGTTAGTATTACAACGAGAACACCGAGTGCTAGAGTAAAAATCCACCACGGAACACGGATGGCATAATATCGAAGTAAGGCTAACGTCAGTAGGCCCACAAAGAAAGCAACCACCATCAAGCCCAGCAGAATTGAAAATGGCAAGATGAGCACGGCACCTTCAACAAGAAAATCCAAAGCAACCACACCAAAGATTGCAGGAACGCTCAAAAGGAAACTCAATTTTAACGCCTCTTCTCTATTAACACCGCGAATGAGAAGCCACGTCAATGTCATGGCTGACCGGCTGATTCCTGGGAGCACAGCAATTCCTTGAAGCAATCCAATCACAAACGCTTCGTAAAGAGCGATTTCTGCAAGAGTGCGATCCCCTTTCATACCCCGTTGAAAATACAAAACAATCCCAGTTACCATAAGCAAGATTCCAATCAGAAGTGTAACTATGCTACCCATCAAATAAGTAACCCAGCTTTTCAAAAAGAAATAGAGGGGCAATGACACACAGATCGTTCCCAGTGTTCCCACAACCACAAACACGAACAGTGGTCCCAAGAGTTTTACAGAACCAGCTTCTGACGTAGCAGCTTCTGGTGAGTGTACTCGAAGATACAACGAGCCGAAGATTTCTCGATGATAGAACGCAATAACCGTGAATGCAGTTCCTAAATGCAACCAAAACACAAGGGATAACACAAAGGCGGGATCGAAAAAGAAAACGTTTACTCCAACCAATAATATCTGCCCTTCACTACTCACAGGAAGATACTCAAGAAACCCCTGCATTAGCGCCAAAATCAGAAGTGGAATAATCATGATAGGATTCACTCGGATTATCTTCGTTCATATCAGCTTTTCCTTTTAAGACTTGTTTGATAAAGCGCCAATCAGAAATACTTCGTGCTTAGTTAACGAAATCGAAAATGCCCATTTGCTGCTTTCGTTTGATGGGGAATTGCTTAAAACCTGCCGATGATAAAATTTCTTTGAGGATTTACCGTGGAATCTGAACGCCCCCCACAACCCGCAGAGAGTCAGAAGCTCTCACTCTTACAGACAATCACAGAGAAAGATGCGGTCAAACGGGAGCTTCTCCGCTGCTTGAGTGATGGCTTTTGGCACACAACCTCTGAACTAGCTCGGTTCGCTAAAAAGGCGAATCCAGTGATGGGTCTGGTCACAGTTGGAACAATTCTCACTCGCATGCAACAACAAATGGGCGCACACTTTCTTGAGCAAATGATACAGCAAGCCGAAGAAGGAGTATCTTCGTGGCGAATCGGCGTCGAATGGCTGGAGGTTGTTAAACAACTTGTCAAGCAGCATTCGCAGCCGGTTTAAGGATGGAATAGTGTGGTCTTTAAGGCTATTCCCTGTTAGGCTGCTTTATCAATGGAAAAAAGGGCTTTAATACAACCTTTATAAGGATTCGGCTTTTAATCGGTGTAAAACTTAAGTAGGAGCAACAAGAACGGTTATTTTAGCTAAATACCGGTGCTGCTTATGCCTCGAGAAAAAACCACTCGAATAATACCTTTGGCTCCCATTGACCGTTTGATCAGGAAAGCTGGGGCTGAACGTGTCAGTGAACACGCGGCAACAGAACTCGGTGAAGTCCTAGAAGAACTAGGAATTGAAGTCGCCACAATCGCCAAAGAACTCTCTGAGTTTGCTGGACGAAAAACTGTCACTCGCAAAGATGTGAAATTAGCCTATAAACAATGGAAAAAGACTCGGCGATAATTTTCCCTGACAAGGAACAATCTTAAGGCTTAAAATGGGGTCCAATGCACAGTCCTAGCCTATACTTCTCTTTCGTAGGTGAAGTGCATGTCCCCCAAACCTCTATCTACTGCCTTTATCACAAAACGCACGAAAACTATCCAGTACGCAATCCGCGATGTAGTTGTTACCGCTAAACAGCTTGAGGCCACTGGGAAACAAATCACCTATCTCAACATCGGCGATCCGATCGTTTTTGATTTTGAAACTCCCGCTTTCCTAATTGACGCTTTTTGTAAGGCCGCACGAGAAGGACATAATGGATATTCCGCGTCACCTGGAATCCCGGCTTTTCGTGAAGCTGTTGTTGAAAAAGAACAGCGAATCAACAAAGTCTCTCTTAAAGCGACCGACGTCGTAGCAACTGCTGGGATTTCGGAGGGCATCCAAATGATAATGGCGGCTTTAGTTCATCCTGGCTCTGAGGTATTAATGCCAGGTCCAACCTATCCTCCATATCTGTCGTTTGTCCGCTTCTTTGATGGAACTCCTCTTACCTATTGCTGCTTAGAAGAAGAGGGGTGGCAACCCGACATCGATGATATCCGCGCCAAGATAACGGACAAAACGGTGGCGATGGTCCTGATTAACCCTAATAATCCTACTGGCTCAGTATATTCTGAAAAGATTGTCAAAGCGTTTATTGATCTCGCTGGAGAATACGGGCTTCCCCTAATTTCCGATGAGGTTTATGATCGGCTTGTCTATGACCAGGTCCGTAAAAGTACAGCAGCCTTAGCGAAGGACGTCCCTGTTATTGGCTTCAATGGGTTGTCGAAAGTGTATCTTGTTCCTGGGTGGCGCATTGGTTACATGTACTTCCATCACCCCAACCAGGAGTTTGAGGACCTGAAAGAACATATCCTGAAACAAGCTCGTATTCGAATCTGTACGAATGCACCTGCCCAATATGCCGCTGCTTCTGCCCTCCGGGAGGGAGATACGTATCTCAAAGATGTCCTTGCTCGCCTCCGCCAACGACGTGATCTTGTCTTCAAACGATTGAACGAAATTAATGGTATATCAACATCAAAACCCGAAGGGGCGTTCTATATCTTTCCCAAGATTGACCTTGAACAGCGATGGCAAACCGATGAAGCGTTTGTCATGGATTTGCTTCATAAAACAGGCGTCTTGGTCGTCCATGGATCCGGGTTTGATCCAGTATATGGTGCGAATCATTTCCGGTTGGTGTTCCTTGCTCCACCCACCACACTCAACTCTGCCTTGGATGCAATAGAAGCATTCATGGAAAAGCCGTCCTAGCAGAAATCTGAACAAAATAGTTGGACAAGGGTTGGGCTACTGATTAGGTTGGACTTGTGGTCCACCTGACGTGTTTGTACGCGCCTCTTGAACCATTCGTCCAATCGTTCCAAACATCCGTTCCGGGCTGAACATCGGCATTGATACGTTATTTTGAATCGCGTTGAATATCTCATTGTGGTTCAGGTCGGTAGTTAAGGGCGTTGTGCTAATTTCAGTGGGTCCCCGGAATACCTTCACGGCCCATCGGTCTCCCATGCGTCCCAGTTCAACGAGGTATGAAGTTAATGGGAGCAGATAACGTTGGGTAATAGCCTGATATTCTTGTGACATACTTCATCGCCTCTACTTATCGTATCCACGGATATGGGCTAAAAAGGCTTTGTGACACCTTAGTTTAGGATTCGTTGGTTAAATCTTGACCAAGAAGGGTGCTTACTTCTTCGGGAAACTCGATTTCAACATCACCACGAAGAATACTTGATAATGATTTTTCTAAGCGCTTTTGAAGCCTCTTCAATCGATCCGATACCCTATTCATCTGTTCTTCAATATGTGTGATTTCGGCGGTCAAATCGCGTTTTTCCCATTCTGCTCGTTCCAAAGATTTTTCCAATTCACGCCGTTCGTCCATAGAAACCGAGGATTTCAAATCACTTTTCCGTGTCTCAAGGGATGAAAACCGCTGGCGATATTCATCCAAGATGCCTTTTTCTATCACTTGAGTCTTACGATCGAGTATCTTGCGGTCGAGACTTGCTTTAAACGACAGCTTCTTGTCTCCAATTGCATCAGTTAGTGCGTTGAGCCCCGCCTTCAAGCGCGCTAGCGTTTCTGTATCCTGTTGAAATGCCTGCCACGGGTCAGCCGAATAAGCGTCAGCGCCTTCTCCTGCGGTCGATGAAATCATGATTGCTTGCCCCGCTGCTTGGCTGAGTTTCTTAAACGGCTTCTTCAGAAAGTTCAACTGATTCGTAACAATCATTCGTATACTATCAATCTCACGGCGAATCTCTTCAATTTCCACCAGTCCAGAGTCTTGCCGGAATTGTTCAATTCCATCTTGATGCTTTTCCACTCGCCCCTCTACCTTTTCCCGTTGTTTCCTCAACTCATCAAGGTCTTCAGAGAGCTTCACCAGTTGTCGGGACCGATCCTCAATTTCTTCGACTTCTCCCTGAATCTGGTCCAACTGCTTGGGTAACTTGTCTTTTTCCCAAACCTTCCGAATCTTTTGGTACCCTTGGTTTATTGTCCGGAATTGGTAATCTAATTCTTTGACGACGCGTTTATGCACCTTTGGGAGTCGCCGGATATATCGCTGCCCTGCAATCGTCACTTCCCGGATGTATCCTTCCAAATCGTGCAATAATTCCTCAACCGATGCATAAGTAATCTCTTCGGGAAACTCGATGGATTCAAATAAGGATTTTAACCGATTCGCCAGCTTCGCCGCCGCCCCAGGCACGGTCATTTCCCCATCAACCACCACTTCGGCCAATAACTGCTCAGCGGTCTCCGTTGAGGCTACCAGTGCTTCCTCAATCCGGTCCATCTGCTTCTGAATATCAGTCCGATAATTAAAGAGTAAATCCTCCGTCTGCTTCGCGAACCATTCTGGTAACTCATAGACATCAATCGCTGACACGCCGTCATCCTCGCTTCCCATGACACGCTTCATGGATTAAAAAAGTAACTCAAGCAGAACCTAATATCCACCCCTCACTAACCCCTTGCGCCAAAAAGCTTATCAGCGCTTCTCCAATAAACAAGAATGACGAAGCAAACCACCTGGGGTGTACGGGCCATAATCCACAACGCCATTCTCTTCAGCATCAGCCCCCGCAAAGACGAAGTCGGCCTCCAAGCCAACGTCATCTTCCGCAAACAATACTGGCGCGTCAACCTCACCGACAATCAAATCAGCGAATTCCTCCGCGCCTACAAAGAATTCATGAGCCACGTCAAATCCACCGACATTCCCGCCCTCCCCATCCACATCCAAGGCGCCAAATACATCTTCAGCAACATCGACGACCTCCTCCTCGTCTTCATCAGCCACATGCAAGACGAAGACAACCGCGTCAGCGAAAAAGTCAAAACCGCCCTCCGCATGCTCGTCGGCAAATACGGCACCGAACAAACCAAAGAAATCGGCA
>JABXGX010000323.1 GCA_016550405.1 archaeon
AGGCAGTATCACGGAACAATCAGTCATCGACATCATGAAAGTCTGCGATAATCAATTGCACTACCATGAAAAAACAGCAGATGGAACGCTTGGCACCTGTTGGTCGTGGATAGTTTCCCCCACTTCAAACCAAGCGCTTATCAGCCTTGGACCACCATGTAAAAATGAGTTCAAACCCTATGAAATCGACTACACGTTCACCTAAGACAGTTTGAGCCAAAAGGTTCACTCTGTATCAACGAAGATATTATCCTCGAGATTCCAAGCTGGCGCACAGACAACGATGAACTCTACTCCAACCTCATCTGATTCAAGTGTTGTGGAAAGGCTCAAAGAGCAGTTGAGGGCGAAACGGTTAGTTCTTGCTGCTAGTATCAGTGATATATAGAGAGAAAGAGAGATGCGATTAATCTCAATTCAAGGTAAGTTATTTCAGGTTTTACGAAAAAGATATGTTATGTTCGTTCAGAGGCGAATTACTTCAACGAATTAAAATCGGTCCATCTCCAGGTAGGGCGTTGATATGGGAACGATAAAAATGAAAGTATCTGAGTGGAGATTCAACTGATGAAGAAGCTAATTGCATAGGGTAATTTTATTTTCGAAGTTCTTCATTTTCTTTCTTCTTTTTGAGTTGAAAAGCCAAATTCGGAATTCTTTTATGACGTGTTACCTATTTTCTTATGGAGATGTGGAGGTTAATGGTATGTAGTAAGAATTCGTCTCGAATGCGTTGGACTGCTATGGTGTTATTCCTTTGTGCGAGTCTAGGAATATACTGTGTACAAGGCACACCAAGCAACTGTACGGATTTACCTTCAGTAAATCAACACTACACAAGGTGTGTTGAACATGCATCCTTTCTGCCAACCATCAGCAACGTCAATCAAACCCCAACTAGTGTGGAATATTATTACCAAGTCAATGTCACCACCGTCGTGCTCAACATCACCGTTCTCGGGTCTGTTCAATTATTTTACCGCGTAAATATTGGGAACTGGCGAATTGTAGAAATGAACAATCTTACTGCTAATACTTTTTCCGGGATAATTCCTCGTCAACCTTGGAATAGCCACGTTGACTACTATGTCAACGCCACCGATGAACTCGGGCAATCCACGATTGATGATAACCAAACCAGCTATTATCGCTATGTCGTCATGGACACGATTCCACCCAGTCTTTCCATTATTTCGCCACGACAAGGTGACCACATTTTTGGACAAGTGGAAATCGATTTCATTGTCAGCGATGCCGGCAGTGGTATCCAACGAAGTGAAGTATACATCGATGATGCCCTCGTTGGTATAGGTAGCTCCGACTGGAGTGCATGGGTCCAAGTCACTGATGGTGGTCACATATTTTTATTCAAGGTCATAGATAATGCGGGAAACGAGGTCGAACATGAAGTATCGGTCGAGGTCACCAATCCTCCTACTCCGTTTCCCATTCCTGGCTTTCCTTTTGAAGCAGTTATAGTTGGCGTATTCATTGCCATAGGACTCCTCCTCGTTCTTCGTCGCCGAGGGATTCAGTTATGTTACAAACACACCTGTTCCGCATAGGGATTTCTCAGTGAGGGCAAAAATGAATTTGCCTGCGACGAGGATGGTGCACCCATTGTTGGAGCTACAGAGCATCAATCCAAACTTAATTAATCTTAACTAATCCAACTCTCCCTAACCTAACTAACAGGGCACGTTGGCCCGGTGTGAGGTGAGCTACCCCGGCAAAGGTGACACCCTTCATCTTGAGCACTCTTGAACGGGTACTATTAACTTAATCTTAGGTGTTCGCAGTCTGAAATAAGTTATTTCAGGATTTCCGAAATAGATATGTACTGTTTTCCTGCAGAGTTGAATTAAGTCAGCTGACTTTGGGGATAATGAAAGACATTAGCGTGTTCTACGATGTCTTCAAACGAACATGATGAACAGGAATTCGATGATGATAAAGACCCACGGTTCCGTCTCTTCTTCGAAAATGCCCCACTGTATTGTTACATGGTTTCACCAAAAGGAATTTTACTCGATCTGAATAAAGCAGCTCTTGATATCTTGGAGTATACACGGCATGAGTTAATCGGCAAACACATTCGAACAATTTATGCTCCGGAATGCGAAGAGAAGGTTAAAGAGCTCTTCGTTATGTGGAAAGATAATGGTAGGATAATAGATGAAGAGCTCATCATCCAGAGTAAATCTGGTGAAAAGCGAACTGTGCTTCTAAGTGCCAATGCAATTCGTGATGAGGCGGGAGCCGTCAAACATTCTATCTCGATACAAAAAGACATCACAGAACTGCGACAGAAGCAAGATGAATTAAAACAGAGTCAAGAGGCTTTAAAGAAATCCGAACATGAGAAATCTGTGATACTGGATAGTATCTCAGAGCATGTAATTTTCCAAGATTTGGAAAACCGAATCATCTGGGCTAATCGGGCTGCGGCTGAATCTGTAAATTTATCTATTGAGGAAATCATTGGGAAATATTGTTTTGAAATCTGGAATAACCGTCCTAGCCCCTGTGACTTATGTCCAATTGCTCTAGCACGAGAAACAGGTGAGTTTCACGAGCAAGAGATGCAGACACCTAACGGCCAAATGTGGCATGTACGTGGATATCCTCTTTTCGATGAGAATAAACAGCTAATTGGTTGTGTTGAAGTCACTCATGATATCACTGATAGAAAACGAGCGGAAGAAGCATACCGTAAACTTGTGGACCAATCCCTCCAAGGACTCTTTATCATTCAAGGAGGTAAGGTCGTTTTCGCCAATCCAGCTTTCCTTCGAATCAGTGGTTATACAGAAGAAGAAATCCTCAATTTTGCACCCTGGCAGATTTTTGAGATTATTCATCCTGAAGATCGTGGTCTACCTTGGGAGCAGCTCCAAAATATTATTCATGGGGAACCAGTCTCATCGAGTATAGAATTGCGAGGAGTTTTGAAGGATGGGAGTATGCGATGGATTGAACTTTCTCTTTCCGTCATTGAATATCAGGGGCAACTAGCCACTCAAGCCACAATCATGGACATTCATGAGCGAAAAATCGCTGAAAATCTGCTTCGATTAGAACGGGACCGGGCCCAACGCTACTTAGACATGGCAGGAGTGATGTTCATCGCGGTTGATACCAAGGGGAATATCACCCTTATTAATCGAAAAACCTCTGAGATTTTTGGCTATTCTGAAGAGGAAATGATTGGGCAGAACTACTTCGATTTATGTATCCCAGAACGGCTTCGAAAAGAAATGAAACGGGTATTTCAGGCGAATATGACAGGCGAAGAGGAACACCGCACTTTTGTTGAAAACCCAATAATTACTAAAGCTGGTGCTGAACGGCTGATATCTTGGCATACAACCATGTTCTTTGATGAGGAAGGGAATCCCACAGGCGCCCTCACAGCAGGAGAGGATATAACCGAAAGAAGAGTCGCAGAAGATTTACTGCGTGCTGAAAGAGATCGAGCTCAGCAGTACTTAGATGTCGCTGGTGCTGCTTTCTTAGGAGTAGATCAGGACCAAAAAATATTCTTAGTAAATCGAAAGGGTTGCGAAATTTTTGATTATACCGAGGAGGAGCTCATTGGGCAAAATTACTTTGATATGTGTATTCCCGAAGAATATCGTGATGAGATGAAGCAGCGCTTTGACCAAGCGATGACAGGTTCTATTCAGCTGAATGAGTATGTAGAAAACCCTATTTTAAGAAAAGATGGTAAGGAACGAATCATCCAATGGCACACGGTTGTTTTAGAGGATGAGAACGGGAAATACACAGGGATTCTGAGCTCCGGAGAAGATATCACAGAACAAAAATACGCCGAGGAGGCACTCAAAAGGTCCGTTGAACGATACCGATCCCTCGTTGAAGATACAACGGGTTGGGTTTGGGAAATAAATACGAATGGAATCTTCACCTACTCGAATAGCGCTATTGAAGATATCTTAGGATATACTGCTGGTCAAATCATTGGACGTCGTTTCTTTGAGTATATGGATCCTACAAGAGTTAAAAACGGCGAATCATTCGTTGCAGAAACAATTGAAACACCAAAACCTTTTCGCAATCTCGTAGATCGATTTGTTCATCGTGATGGAAGCATCGTTATCCTTGAAGCGAATGGTCGTCCGTTATTTAATGAAAGTGACGAACTTGTTGGATTTCGCGGTGTTTGCCGTGATATCACACAACGAATGCACGCTGATGCGATTCTGCGAGAATCAGAAGCTCGGTATCGATCCTTGGTTGAAACCTCCCCAGATTCCATTACCGTTACTGATCTCGATGGAAAAATTATTCTTGCGAATGAGCGAACAGCACAGCTGCTTGGCTTCAGTAATCCCGATGAGCTTATTAGAAGAAATTGCTTTGATTTCATCGTTCCAGAAGAAAGAAGTGCGGCAATTGAGACATTGAATAACACCCGAGAACACGGTCCCTCTGTCCCCAAGCCATTTTCAGTGATTTACAGTGATGGTACACCTTTTCCTGCAGAAATTAGTGCTTCACTTCTAATTGGAGCTGAAGGAAACCCAACTGGGTATATTATTGTCACCCGAAACATCACGGAACGAAAAGCGGGGGAACGAGCCCTTGAAGAAGCTAAAGCACAAGCTGAATTCTTTACAGATTTGATGGCTCATGATCTTACCAACATCAATCAGGCAATTTTATCGGCCTTAGAACTGCAACTTATGAACCCCGAGTTGCCAAAAGACCTTCGGAATCAATTGGAATTATCGCTCGAGCAAGTTGAACGGAGTGCAGCTTTGATAGGGCGGGTAAAGAAGTTTTCTGGCATGGATAACGCAGATACACTCATGGAGGTTCGTGACCTCGAACCTGATTTCCAATCAGCACTCCAAGCCGTTAAACAAGCATTTCCTGCAAAGACAATTTCGTTAGATACTAATATTCATCCTGATACATTTAGAGTCTTAGCCGATGACTTCTTGTTCGATTTATTTTTCAATGTGCTTCATAACGCTGTTAAATTCGACCAAGAGGACAAGATAAAAATTGAAGCCAAAGTCATTCAAGACACAAATAAGCGATTTCTTCGAATTGAAATAAGTGATCATGGACCTGGTATTCCTGACGATTTAAAGGAACGAATATTTGCTCGTTATTCATTACGAATCGGTCAAAAAGCCCAAGGATCTGGTATCGGCTTGACCCTCGTCCAACGAATTGTTAATCGATATGGCGGCCAAATTTGGGTTGAGGACCGTGTGAAGCGTTCACACACCAAAGGTGCCAAATTTATCTTTCTTCTTCCTATGTGGAATTAGGTTCTCCTGCAATTTCTCTAACATCAGAATTAATCGATTGTGGATTGCGAAATCTAATAAACCTTGGCTGAATTGCATGGCTATAGTTGCTTACGCCGACGTGCTGCCAGCCAGCAAATCAGTGTAAACGCAAACATGAACACACCGATAAGAACAAGTGTTTCACCGAGAAATTGCTGATTTAGTAAGAAAGCCACGCCCCCCGCAACGAGGATGGTGAACCCAATAACAACGGAAAAGCAAACAAGCCACCCTGACGATCGCGAAACACCATCTAAAGAATCATCAGAAGACAAAGAAAGACCCACACCTCGAGTGCTGGTTCTGTACCTGATTATCGCTGTGACTATAACGCTTTTGGTGTATTTTCTTCCTCAGCCATTTATTCTAGCCATTCCCACTGCAGTTGTTTCAGCAGTGACACTAACATGGATTGGAATACCATCTGTTGCCTTAGTTGACTGGATTAGCGGAATCGTTTACGTTTATGTCAATGGATTTCAATATTATCAAATTGTTAGAGAGTGTACTGGTATCCAAGTTATCGCAGTATTCATGGGTTTGATACTTCCCCTCCCTCGAGGAGAATGGTCAAGAAAAATCTTGGCAGTAATCGTAGTAACCATTCTGCTATTTACTGCAAACGTTGCTCGAGTCGTGTTTGAAATTTGGCTAGTATATATGGGGATTCTACCCTGGGAACTTGCGCATTATCCGATGAGTTTTGTCCTGGGCGTAGTAGGTGTATTCATATTATGCATTGTTGCGATACTTTTGGTCCCTGGGTTTATCGAAACCTTTGAGGATATGATCTATTACCTTTTTCCTCCAAACCCGAACCAAACCGGCAACCAAGATACCAAAAACCAGAACACATCAGTCTTCAAAGAATACAAAAACTGGTCATTTCGACCAAGACAAGGCTTTAGAATCAGAATAGGTCAGCCATCGTGAATCGACAGTTATTCCACGCAGGTGAGCAAATCGGAGTTTATGGACAAGCTGATCTTTCATTTCTTCATCCTGGATCTCAATCAATCCATCAACAGTGAATTGTAATGTCGCTACTATAGCATTGGTATGGACACCGGATTCAAGAATGTAAATACCGGTTACCCCCCGATTCTTGACTCGTGCACAGAGAACCTGGATGAATTTAATCACCGAAAGTGGAGCCGAGTATGTCATAAGGGTGGTTAGGTTATCTAGGCACAGATGGCCATTATCAAGATCTGCTATTGCTTGCAGAAGAACCAGGTTGATGGTATTTAAGTCATAGAGGTTTTGAAACGAATACGTTTCAGTGGATGGTTGGGCAGTAACACATGATACACCATCAGCGATACGCAGCTGAGAAACAACATCTTTTCCTCCTAACTTACTTAAGGTTTCACGGATTTGCGGGGGAGACCATAGAGTAGTAGCAAACACCGCTGGTTCATTTGCTTTCAATCGATCTGCCATGTATCGGAGTGCAAAGGAGGTTTTGACTACACTTGGTGGTCCGATAAGAAGTATTTGGGACCCTCGGGGAATTTTGAATGCCTCTTTCGGTATAAAATCTAAAGTGATGAATTCACTCATCACTGGTACCTCCATTTAGGCTTAGCCCCTTTTTTCCTAGGGTTAGTTCGTGCCATCTGGTGTCATGCTGGACTCCGATGAGACTGTATAAACGGAGGAATCGTTGTAGAGATCCATCCGAGCGTTCTGTGGTTTTTGTATAAATGGAGCCTTGAACAAGAGAACGAAGATTTGTAATCAAGTGGGAATCATGTGCGTTCTCTTCAAGAATTAGGATAAGAATACGTTCCAAAGTGACGATGCGTTGAGCTAGACTATGAACAAAAGTCCGGATCCGTTGTTCGTTTGGCGCTGATAAACTGAGACCTGAAACCGAGTCAATGACAATAATGGAGCCTGGTTTCAGAAGCTTAGCATGGTCGGTTACAATAAGGTTGACTTCGTTGAGATTGCCAGGATTACTAATCCGGCTTAGGGCATACGGGTCCTTCTGCATCCCAATCCGCCAGCTATAGGCATCAATATACTGGATGGGATTCTGCTTCTGCTGCTTTGGTAAAGGAATTCCAAAACCGTGGGCTTGTTCGATGAGTGTTGAGGGGGCATTCTCTGTTGTCAGATATAAGGCATCCAAGCCCTGACTAGTGGCTTCCAGTGCGAGTTGGAGGCTAAAGCAGGTTTTTCCTGATCCAGGCAATCCTACCAAAGCAATGCTGGTTCCTGGAGGAAGCCCCCTCTGTAGAATTGGATCAAGAATCACATTAGCCCCCTCGGTCATTTACTAAACAACGTCCGAACCTGTTGTGGAGAGCCGAGTTCGTATTCTAGCTCTCGTAGGAAGGAAAAAAGGTTTTGGGAAGTCTGTAGATGTTTGTGAATACTTTGAGAGTTAACGCAAACCTCTTAAGCCATCAACTGTGACTTGAATATAAGGAGACCATCTAATCGGGGGATTAGCGTGGCTGAAAAGACAAAATCCGGTATACCAGGTTTAGATGAAGCATTATATGGTGGATTTCCAACCGGGGCTGTCATTCTCGTCAGCGGCGGTC
>JABXGX010000324.1 GCA_016550405.1 archaeon
CCGCAGCCTAAGATTGTGCCGTTGTGTGTGACAATTACATATCCTCTTCGGTCGTCTTCATAATTAACCGATTCCCCTCTAAGCCAAGCTTCTGCCTGCCTTGCAGTTAATCGGACGATTTGCTTTGTGGCATGATCACCGAGTAGTTGAGCGCCGTCCATGGAGAGTCTAAATGCTGTGGGGGAGTATTCGCCTAGGTATAGACCGGTCGTGCCAGTGTACGGTAATTCAGAGAGTAGCGCGAACGCAGCATTACTGATGAGGCGAATACGTTTTCGACCTGACTTTAGAAACCTATACCCAGCAAGTTTTGGAATACCAAATTGGGAATAGAGGAGTTGCCAGATGTGGGCTTCCAGCTCGGGATCAATGGTTAGTGATTTAGCGTGTGACATTAGGTGGCCTTCCTGATTAAGGCAATGAAGAAGCCATCTGTATCATTATCCTGTGGATAAATGCGCAAACAATCCTTGATGGTCTCATGATAGTGCGTTTCATTCCAAAAGGTGATTGCAGGATGACTACGAAGGTGTACAATTTTTGGAACTTCGATGTATGCTGAGGAAAAATCACCAAGGAGGTGGTCGATTACAGCTTCGTTTTCTTCTGGATGTAGACTGCAGGTTGAATAGACCAACTGACCTCCAGGTTTGAGTAATTGAAATGCAGTTGTTAGAAGTCCTTTCTGGACGGTTTGGATTCCGAGAATACGCTGAAGATTGGGGATCTGGTATTGTGGTGATTTACTGCGAAGATGCCCAGATGCGGTACATGGCGCATCAACAAGGATACGATCAAATAGAAGTGGGATTCGCGTTGAGAGGTGTCGACCATCCTGGCACAGAGTAATAGTGTTGATGACACCGCATACCTGTATATTGTGACCCAGGCTAGTAAGGCGGCGGAAAGACCGGTCATTAGCGATGAGGGCACCTTCGTTGTTCATCATCTGAGCAATTTGAGTGGTTTTAGAACCAGGGGCAGCACATAAATCAAGGACAACATGGTGAGGGTGAGGGGCTAAAATGACCGGAGGCACCATGCTTCCCCCTTCTTGAATATAGAACAATCCTAGTGAGTATTCTTGAGTAAAAGGGAGCTTAGCATAATCTCCGGTGATCCGAAACCCAGCTGGATACCAGGGTAGCGGAGTCGCGTTGATATTGAGGGCTTCTAATCGGGCGACCCCTGAGGGGAGGTCAGTTTTGATTGTGTTGATTCGGACAAAGTGGGCAGGAGGTTGGATAATTGATGCGATAAAGGCGGGATATTCGTCTCCTAGGAGTATTTGGAAGCGCTCTTGGAAGGCTGATGGGAGAGATTTGGAGGGTTTCATTTCTTGTAGTGCTTCCTTGAGCTCTACCTCATGACAAGGGTGAGCTAATTCGGTCACGATGGATTGGCCAAGTGGTTATAATGCGATTGCCTTCAACAACGTAGTAATGTGCAAAAAGGTTAGCCGTCAGGCATGAATGGTTTGGAATTATCCGAAGATGGTCACCTGGAGAAAATGACTGATGTTGTGTTTTATCTTTGAATGTTATCTTCCCATGTTCGTGGGATAAATTCGTGATTAATGCTTGTTGTGCTGTGTTTTCTTTATCTGCTGTAAGAACCACACCATATCCTTGGTTTGAAAAGATATGTGTTGCTCCGGCATCCTTGGATAGGACCGTTGCACCTGCATCAACTACGACATGTGTATCTTGAACGCTAACCACGCTAGTGAGAACCGATAAGGCACAATCGGTGAGTTGGCAGACACCAAGTGAGACTTGGGTATTATCAAAGAAGACATAATTTCCTGGTCGAATTTCGGTAATTCCTTTTTTGAAGTCGGTTGCCAGCCTAGCCGTAGGTGTGGAACCAATCGATACAATTTCAGGGGAAAACCCATGACGTTGTAGCGTCTCAGAAAATTGGAGTATTACCTCTTGTTCAGCATCAGCAATTGTTCGGATTTCCTGCGGTGAACGAGCATTATAAGCATGACCGGCGTGGGTGAGGATTCCGCCGAAGGTCAGAGTCGGAGCATCATCAATTTGCTTTACTAGAGAAATCGCACGAGAGTCGGTGGGGTCAACTCCACACCGATGGTATCCACAATCAATCTTAAGCAGGACGGTCAGCTGGAGATTAGATGCAATAGTATAGGCTTCAAGTAGCGGAACCATAGCAGGATGATCGGTGACGAGGTTGAGTTGGGCTTGTTGAGCGAGTGCATCTAGACAGGGAAACTTATCCGGAATAATCGGATACGCTAGTGTCACATCTGTGAACCCATGATTAACGAATGTGCTAGCTTCTCCTAAGGTTGAAACGGTGATGCCAGTTGCGCCATGTTCGCGCTGGAGATTCGCGATTTCCAAACATTTGTGAGTTTTTATATGAGGTCGAAGACAAATCTTGTTTTTATGTGCTTTTTCTGCCATACTCTTAATGTTTTGGAGAAGGGTGTTTTTCTCAATCAATAAGGCAGGAGTAATTAGGTCGTCGACTTTCATCGCCATCAACTCATGAACAAACTGGTCAAGTTCTCAGAAGGGAAAGGTGTGGCTCCGTCTTGACTGAACCCACTTTCCTCGCAGCTCCTGACGGAGGCCTCGGTGGGTTTAAGATAGCCGTGTCGACGGAGCCATCTATGCTTACTGTTCTGCACTTGAAAAAACCTCCCTTAGCGCGACAAGTGCAACCTTTTTTAACCGCAACAAGCAATCTCCCGTAGTCGAGGGACGCTTTATGGTGAGCCTGAAATCTTATGAAAAGGTCCGGAAAGCCCTTGAGAAAATCGGATTACCAGGACAGGACGCTTATGATTTACCAACCAGCGACCAACGGTTTCCTGATGGAGCTGGCTACCGGATTGAAATCTCGGGTGTTGAACGCCCTGAAGTCTTAGAAGCATTAATTGATGAATCGGACAAACGAGATATGCCAGTTCATCGTCTCATTAGTGTCGTCATGGGAGCAACACTTCTTGATGATAAAGAACTGAGGAAATTTGCGCAGCTAGCCCATGATGCACAGATGGAAGTTATCCTTACTCCTGGTCCACGAACCAGCTGGGATGTGGGTCGACAAGTCGCTACACCTGACGGTGTCTTATCAGGAATGCGTTTTCGAGGTGCTGACAAACTAGTGGAAGTCATTAGTGATATCAAGAGAGGTATTAACCTAGGGTTCCGGGGGTTTCTGGTGATTGACGAAGGATTGCTGTGGGCCTTAAACAAGCTCAAAGAAATTGGTGAAATTCCAAAGGATATCACCTTCAAAGTCAGTATCTTTGCCGGTCATGCCTCTCCCGCAGGTGCAAAACTACTACAAGAGTTGGGTGCAGGTAGCTTTAATCCCGTTGCGGATATGACTGTACCCCAATTAGCAGCCATCCGTCAAGCAACGACTCTTCCAATTGACATTCATATCATGCTTATGCCTAGCTTTGGTGGGTTCAATCGATTCTACGAAGCAGCCGAAATTACACGTTGCGTTCAACCAGTATATTACAAGTTTGAGCCGGGTCCAAGTATGGCCTTGTATTCGCCTTGGTCTTCGATTGACGGACTCAGTTTTCTTGCTCGTGAAAAGGTCAAATGGGCTGAAATTGTACGAACCTTGATCCACGATAATTATCAAGAAGCAAAGCTATCGAAGCTTGGAGCCAAGGACCTAGCGATCCCTCAACCATAAAGCAAGGAGCGTTAGCATATGGGATTTAGACCTGGTGGCGTGAATCCAGCACTGGTTACGCCGTTTACCAAAGATGGATTGAAAGTTGATGTTGCTGCTTTCCGTCAGCTAATTCGTCATTGCATCGATGATCTAGGTGTCACTGGTCTTGTACCGGCAGGCACAACTGGAGAATTCACGAGTCTGTCATTAGCTGAGCATAAGCAAGTGGTGAAACTTGCGGTGGAAGAGGCGGCGGGCAAGGTGCCAGTTATTGCAGGAGCCGGAGCAAGTAATACAAAAACCACCATCGAGCTTGTCAAGGCGGCAGAGAAGGCGGGCGCAGAGGCGTGCTTGGTAGTTACACCGTATTATATGCGTCCAACACTTCGAGGACTCTATGAGCATTATCGTCAAGTGAGTGAAGTTGGTCTTCCGATTGTTCTGTATAATATTCCTCAATGCACTGGTCTTGACATGCCGTGGCAAATTGTTGAAGATCTTGCAGATCTTGAAAACATTGTAGGCATTAAAGATTCAAGTGGACAGCTGAAGCTCATCCTTGCGGTCTTGGAGAAAGTTGGTGCGAAGATCAATGTGCTCGTTGGGCATGATGAAGTCGTGTTCCCCGCGCTTGCTTCAGGTTGTTCAGGAGCTATTCTAGCGAGTGCTCAACTGATTGGAGATATTTGGTTGGATATGCTCAAAAAGGTGCAAG
>JABXGX010000058.1 GCA_016550405.1 archaeon
CCACGTAACCCCATCATGGGATTGACTTCCCACATGCTTTCAACGACGTCTCTTAGTTTTTCGGTTTCTTTGAGTTTCTTCTTCAAGCGTTTTTCTTTCGTTGCGGTTTGGGTTTTTTGCAGTTCAAGTTTGAGCTGACAAATCTCTTCAAAGAGTTCGTCTTTGGTGGGAAGGAACTCGTGCATGGGTGGATCGATAAGGCGAACAATAACTGGGACATCAGCCATTGCGCGGAAAATCCCTTCGAAATCTTCACGTTGGAATGGTAAAAGTTGGTCCAAGAGTTTCTGTCGTTCTGTTTCGTCTTCGGACATAATCATCTTGACAACAATGGGACGTCTTTCTTCTTCGAAGAACATGTGTTCGGTCCGACAGAGTCCAATGCCTTCAGCTCCGAATCTACGGGCACGGGCGGCGTCTTTTGGATTATCGGCATTGGTCCACACTCCAAGTTTTCGTATCTCATCAGCCCAGGAGAGCAGCGTTACTAGTTCACTTTCTTCATCGAAACTAACTTCGATGGTGGGTATTTCACCCTTAAAGACCGCACCAGTCGTGCCATCAATTGAAATGCTATCACCTTCACGGATAACTTGATCACCGACACGGAAGCTCCGGGCATCCATATCAATGATAATGGTTTCACATCCTGCAACGCATGCCTTCCCCCAGCCCCGTGCAACTACTGCCGCATGAGAGTTACTTACAAGTATCGGAGTATATTGACTCGTAAATACGACGAAGTTTTTATCCAATTCATTTTTTGCATCAACCTCAAAATTATATACTTCAGTCTTTTCGGACCCAGCTACTTTTTTAATTCGATAATTTCGAAGAGGGGATTCAAGGATTGATTGAATTTCCTTTTGAATTTTGGGTCTGCAAAGTGTGATAAGGTCCCGTTTTATTTTATCGGTCCCAAACATCAGATTTCGTTTAACTGCCTCCTTAACCGGTCCTTTGTAATTGCATTCTTCTGATATGTCGGCAAAAAGTGAACGTATCGAAAAAAGTCGATTTGAATAGAAACGTTTCTTTTCAGTTCCTAATACTCGATATGTGTGATTGAGGATTTCAGAAAAACCAGAGGAGAGTTGGATATTGAAGATATTTCGATTAGTTGTTACCTGAGGGACAATTCCTAAACGTAGGCAAGCAATTATTACTCCTTGTAGAAGCGTCTCCTTAGCAATGTAGATATTGATACGATTCTGTTTTTCATTAAAAGAGCCATCGCCATCAATTATTCCTGCTAGAAATGAATGAAGTGATTTTTCATCTAAGGAGAGGACCCAAGGTACAAGATTGTTCCAAATATGTGACAAGGTTTGTGCTGGTTCTTGATGGAAGCATATTAGGTCTTGTACTTCTCCTTCGATTATTCTTCCATCAAGAATTCCCACGCTTTGGCGGGTTTGAGTATGTGTGAAAGGATATCCAAATGTTTCACCAAATTTGGCTTGGACAGCCGTAATAAATGGTTCTTTTTTAGGAATTTTCTTCTGAGTGAAGGTAACATTGCTCTTTGTAGATTTTAGATTGACATAACCATCAGTAAATATTGCACCGGTTGAATAAGCAAGATCAGATTCGTCTGTCAGAGATTTGGCTGTTGCGGGGACTTCTTCTACTACACATAAGAAATCATCATCTTCAAGGCACGCTTCTAGCTTTTTCTTAGAGAGATGACGATTCTGAATAGTGAGCATTTTATGATCAGGAGTTAATCTAAGGATATTCTTTTTTGCACGGCCTGTTTGGGAGACAGAGATGGAACAAACATCAGAAATTCGTTGACTAGCTGCGGTGATATTTCTCCAAACTGCACGATTAGATTGATTATCGAATGCAAGAATCTGAAGACGATTATCTGACTCCAACCAATGAAATGCTTCCTCAGCGGTCATAAAACCTTGATCGGTTAAAATTTTACTTTCACCAGCAACACAGGTCATTCCTCCTCGTTGGGTGACAATTCCTTGGGCTTCGATCATACCGTGAACGTCATCAGGATTAGTCTCGGGGCGAACGAGAATAACCTTTTCGCCTGTCTGTCCCCGTTCAGCGGCGGTATCCGCATCAAAAATTGCTATACCCGTAGCAGCCCCAGGAGAGGCGTTCAATCCCCATGCAAGAAGATCGCCTTTGTTCTTCGCTTTTTCTACGGCTTCGGGATCGAATCGGGGATGGAGAAACTGATCTATCTGAGATGGATTGACTCGGAGAATTGCATCCTTTTTCGTGATTAGTCCTTCATTGACCATATCGACAGCGATTTTTACGGCCGCAAACGCGGTTCGTTTTCCAGTACGTGTCTGAAGCATCCAAAGTTTTTCTCGTTCGATAGTGAATTCCATATCCTGCATATCATGATAATGGCGCTCTAAGCGATCTGAGATTTTAACAAATTCGTTCCAAATTTTTGGCATTTCCTCTTCGAGTTCACCAATGGGTTGTGGGGTCCGGATTCCAGCTACGACATCTTCCCCTTGTGCGTTCAGTAAGTATTCGCCCCAGACCTTTTTTTCGCCTGTTGCAGGATTTCGAGTAAATGCTACACCAGTACCGCTGCGTTCACCCATGTTGCCAAAGACCATGGTTTGAATATTCACTGCTGTGCCCCAATCGTGAGGGATACCTTCAGCGTTACGATAAGAGGTTGCGGGTGGGCCGAACCAAGAATTAAAGACGGCGCCGATGGCTTCACGTATTTGTTCTAAAGGTTCGTCAGGGAATTTCTTGCCTAACTCTGAACGGTATAAGGCTTTGAAATCGTGGACTACAGCTTTGAGCATCGATACGGTAAGATCAGTATCTCGGCCCCCTTGGGTTTTCGCCTTGTATTCATTAAGGATGGCTTCGAATTTGTGGCGGTCTATTTCTTTAACGATATTGCCAAACATTTGGATTAGCCGGCGATAAGCGTCCCAAGCAACACGCTCATTCCCAGTAAGTTCAGCAAATCCTTTCAAGACTTTTGCATTTAATCCGATATTTAGGACTGTATCCATCATTCCAGGCATCGAAACTCGAGCTCCAGACCGAGCTGAGACGAGTAATGGATTCCTGGGATCTCCGAGGCGTTTGCCTGTGTTTTCTTCCAAAGCTTTTATCGCTTCAAGGACTTGGTCCCACATGCCCTCCGGAAATTGCTTCTCATTAGCAAAATAAGCATTACAGGCTTCAGTGGTAATAATAAATCCAGGGGGGACAGGAAGTTTTGCATTGGTCATTTCTGCAAGATTAGCGCCTTTTCCGCCGAGAAGGTCACGCATATCCTTGTTACCTTCACTGAACAAATACACCCATTTTTTTGTCATTTTCGAATTCCTCAATTGCGAGTTTATAGTATATTGGAGCTTCAGCTCATCAACGCAAACTGCCACCACGACTTTGTAGGCAACTAATAAACATATTGATTTTTCTGGTGACTGACAATACCCAAGGATAATAGCTTATAGGGAAGATGAGGGGTAAAATGTGACGCAAGGCATCTTTAAAGGATGTGTGACTGGATGCTTTCTTATCCACGCCGAATCTCGTATGGAATCGGTCGAACTGGTTCCTCATTGCTATTGACCTTTGTTGATTTTGCGGGCTTGAATATCTATTATTCATTCTTCTTACTGAATCCACTTTATGCTGGACTTGCCAGTGCATTCGGGTTCATCGTTATTGGGCTTTCCCACTGGTATCTTGGATTTCGTAGTGACAAAACGGAAAGCCGATTCGGACGCCGTCGACCCTATATCATGATTGGGGCCCCTGCTTTAGCGATAACAGGTTTTCTGATATTTTTCCCACAGTGGATTATTCCTCCCTCCCCTGACCCGGTTAATGATCCCATCTGGCAGTTCATGACCTTTGGATACTACTTACTTACCCTGGCTTTATTCAAATTCTTTTACGCATTCCTTATCACAGCGTATCAAGCATGGTTACCGGAGATTGCCAACCCCGATGAGCGACCGAATGTTGGTGCAATTCAAAATACAGCGAACTGGGTTGGAACAGGTATCGGAATTGTCGTGGGATTTGTCTCAGGAATACTATTCATTCCCATTACTGGTATTCCAACCGAAATTGGGTTCATTGTACTTGTACTGATCTCTTTACTTTGTTTTCTATTGTATCTCCCTGCAATCTTTTTCGTTCGTTCTCGACCAGGCATTAAAGCTATTGACCGATCAATGGTCGAGGAGACGAAAACAGCGCTGAAAAACCGCAACTATGTGAAATGGATCCTCGTAGTTGGTTTCTGGTCTCTAACCCTTTCCACAATCACTTCGATTATTGTGCCGATGCTACAGAATGGGTTACTCCTTGATTTCACACAACTTATCATTGCTGCAGGTGTGTTTCTAATTGCGCTACTTATCGTGCCCTTTTTCTTAGCCATCCTGGTCAAGCGGTATGGTAAGAAACGGATTCTTATGATGGCACTCCTTCTCCTCGCGATAATCCTTCCTTTCACAATAATTCTGGGTCTTCCTATGTTTGGACCCGTGACCTTCCAAGTAATTGCTTGGGGTATTCCGTTAGGCAGTTGTATAGCAGCCCTGTATCTCATGCGTTATGTTGTGATTGCTGATATTGCTCACAAAGATGAGCTTGAGAGCGGTCAGGCTAGGGCTGGAATGTATGAGGGCTTCCAAGGGGTTCCACTGAATGTCTTTCAAGCGATTGGGTCTACCTTTCTGGGATGGTTCCTCTTAGTGCTACAGGTCAGTCCCGGACCGCCTCCGGTGAATTTTGGATTCTTCTGGTGGGGGCCTGTATTTGCGATCTTCTTAGTGATTTCAGCAATTATCCTCCACTACACAAATATCGATCCAGATTTCTCAGAGCTTAAATCCTTACCAAAATAGTGATAGACAAGAAGGTGGTGTGAAACCTATACCACCTTTCCACCTCTTTTTTCGTCCGCAAAAAGGAGCTGATAGGTTCGTACCTGTTGAATTTTTCTATCCTCTGTAGCTAAAATCTGCAATTGGCGTATTGCAGATGCATCATCGATATCTAATGCAGTTGCTATGGAATGATACACTATGGGATTAAACCCTTTATGCTGAAATTCCTCCATGTGACTTTGAAAGCTACCTTCGCCAAATTTGAAGTTAAACCTGGGTGGATAATGGAAGAATAAGACATTTGTCCCAAATCCCTTCCAATCTTTAGCAATGACTGGACGGTTGGATTGTATCCCTGACCAGATGAGGTCATCCAGTATAGTACCTGTAAGCAAGGGTAGATCGCCTAGAATGATTAAGGCATATCCACAGTTTAATTGGCTGAGTTGTGAAACATATTCTGTTAGTTCTTCATTCAGTCCTTGAACGACACTCTTATGAATTTCACATAGTGGATCGGGAAAAGAGGAAAGGAAATCTTTGTCATGGGTAACGATGACAAACCGCGTAATTAGCTTCGATTGCCTTATAGCGTTGATAACATCTGTGAGCATGGCTTGGACGAGTCTTTGTCGTTTTGGAATAGCTAGGCTTCGGTCAAGTCGATTTTTGGTCGAAGGAAGAAACCGGATAGGAACAATGGCAATAATTTCAGACTCAGTCATGTACCACCCTCACTAACTTGGTTTTCACACATAGTATTCGTAGGGATCATATTCTGATCCAGGTTTTGCCCGGTTATGCCTAATACGGATTGTCCGATAGAGGTATGCGAAAAGGACCCCACCCAGAAAACCAAAAACATGTGCCCCATGGGCTATGCCTGTACCAAAGGCTAAGAACATCTGAATTAGCTCGAGGAAGAAGTAGATGACAATAATATTCCAGGCTGCGGTTGTCCGACCTGAATCACCGGAAATACCCACAGGGCGGCGGGGAAGCAGATACGCGTAGGCCGCCATGATCCCGAAGATTGCTCCGGATGCACCGATAGTGGGAATTAATGGTCCCAGTGGATCAACTACAGACCCGATTGTAAACACGATGAGTATATGGCCTAATCCACCGATAATGCCTGAAAAGATGTAGAGGGCGACGTAGATAAATGGGTGCATTTCCCGTTCAACGACACTTCCAAAAATATAGAGGAAATACATGTTAATTAATAAGTGAAAGAAATCAGCATGGAGAAACTGACTCGTAACAAGAGTCAAGAGAGCTTGTCCCGAAACGATTTGATAGGGAATGAGGGCGAAGGTATATGTGATAATTGGATACCCAATCTGGATTTCAATGACGAAGACGAGAATGAAAATAACCGTGTTCAGAAGGATAAGGGTATAGGTCATATAGGAGCTAATCGGACGGATATAATCTGAATAAGACACAATATGATATCTCCTCTTAGGCCAAATATAGAAATACTCGTATGTTCGCTGACGAGGAAAAGCCTATTATGCTTTATGATTCGATTAAGGACAGTTAGTATTCAACCAATTAGTCTAATATGAAGTACGTGAATACAAATGGCACTTCGAGATTTTCTATACCCTCAATTGGAAGTTCAACTTATTCTTGCTAGAGCCTTGGATGTTGATGAGGTGCAAGCCGGTCAAGGAAGTTTATCCAAAGAATATCAAAATGTAACTGCACGGGTTTCGATAGCTATTCGAGATGCCCAGCGATTAGGACTCGAAGATGGCAATCATGTTGAAGTGAGCTCTGAAATCAGCCGGGTAATTGTTGCCGCCAAGGTACAAGAAAATCAACCTGAGGGCCTTGTAATCATGCAACCAAGCCCCTGGGCTTTTGCCCTCATCAAGGAAATGGTGCCCAGTCAAGGAAGAAAAGTCATCATCAAGCCCAGTAAGGAAAAAATCACTTCAATCAAGTCGCTCCCTTAAACTCGTAATCAGAGCGAGACAGGATTCACCCTACTTTTTCTGAACCTTCTTTTCTGTTACAAGCGGACGGTTTGATTCAGAGAGCGGCTTCTTGGTCTTCAAAACCTCATTCTTAACGACCGTACATAATGGGTCGGTTCGCCCACGTTCAAAGAGTAATTGGAGCCGCCAATTCTTTCGAATTACGTCTTGGAGTTTCTGTATTCGTTCTTGGGCTTTCTGTCGACTAGCCGTATCCTCAGACCATTGTTCAGATTTTACTTGAACCGTCGATTCGTATTCGGTGGGAACCGCTTTAATAACTCGTTCGTAAATATGCTTTCGCGGTCCTTCTTGTCCAATGAGATGATCATAAAACTTTCTTGCCCGAGCCCTTTCCCAATCCCGGGCTTTTTCGATTTGAGATAGATGATAGCTATCCCGAGTTACTTTCAGAACCGATTCAGGACAAGCATTTTCACAGGCTCCACAAAAAACACAGATGTCTTTGTTAATGGCAATCTTATCCTTATCACCTGTCGGATAAATTGCCTTTGTGGGGCAAATATTAAAGCAGTTAACACATCCTGTGGGATCACATTTTTCGAGATTTTCGATTTTAATTTCGCCTGTTAACGGGAGAGAGACATCAAGGGCGTCATATGGACACTTCTCAGCACAGAGAGTACAATCAACACATAAACCATTATCTATAGTCATTGAGCCTTCGACGATTGGGTCTTTGATGGTTCGTTTAGGGGCTGATTCACTTGTGACCTTCACTGCATCGGATGGACAGATTTTCTCACAAAGCCCGCAATAATCACATTGGGTTGTATCGATTCTTATTCCCACTGCAGGTATGAAATCGGGAGGTTTGGGTTTTTCTTCCGACCAATAAATCCTTATGCATTCAGGGCAAAGCAATTCACAGAGTCCGCACCAAGTACATTTATTTTCGTCAATGTTAATGGTTCCTTTTGCATCCGGTTTTCCTTCAGCGACGCGTTTAGCAGCTTCTAGGTTTTTATATGTCACAAGTTGGAGTTTTGGCGTAACCTTAACATCCACAGTAATTGCATCACGAGGACAAATCTTGGCGCATAAGACGCAAGGAGCACATTTTTCGTCATCAAGTTCATGTTTGCCTTTTAATCGTGAGTATTGTTTGTCTGCTGGAATATCATCAAAACGAGCTTCGATTGCATTGAACAGACAGGCTGAATCACAAAGCCCGCAGAATGTGCATTTATCTTCATCGATAAGAATAAGCGGAGCCCCTTCGAGGCGTCCTGCTGCGATTTCTTGAACAGGTCCCAGCGCGATAGCATCCCAAGGACAAGGAAGACAGAGACTACAACCGACACAACGGGAGAGATCATATTTGAGGTTCTTATTGAGTAAGGAAGTTTTCCAGTTATACCGAATATTCGTGTCATCTAGAACTTCACTGGTTACTTTGGGGCGCTCACCGACGGTGATGCGATCACGTTGGGCTTTAGTCATAATAAAGTCCCTTTGTAGAAGTATTACCAAGCTAGCTTACCGAATCTTCGCCTATAACGCTTGTTGCCGTCCTAGTTACAATCTGTAATTCGTTCGCGATACTCCCGTCGACTACTTCCATAGATACTCATAGCCACACTCAGAACTAGAACCGCCAACCCAAGACCTACAAGTGTCAGAGGTACATTGACTTGCCAAGAATCAATTGGAGGGGGTGGTGCATCCGGAACACGTAGTAACCATGCGGTTCCACTTAAGGATCAGTAACTCGAAGTGGATCCAGCGAGGACAAAATCACCTTCCATGCGTTCGACTAAGGAAATTCCAATGTCATTACCCTCGCTACCATAATGTTTTTCCCAAAGAATCTGTCCGCTCTCACTTAACCGGATAACGAGCAGATCATGCCAGGGGCTATCTTCAGACTGAGAGACCTCTCCTGCAGTCGCATAACCTCCATTGGAACCGGTAATGATGGCATGTGCGGCTTCATCCAAATCTAATCCCAGGGTCTGATTCCAAAGTTGTGTGCTA
>JABXGX010000059.1 GCA_016550405.1 archaeon
TAAGTCTTGTAGTTCATTAGCTAGCGTACGGACGGCTTGGCGAAGCAACTCTGACCGATTGGCAAAGCCTCCTGCGGTTTGTAAGCGATCGAGTGCATTCAATTCCTGGTCATTGAGTGAAATGCTGATAATTGGCATTTAAGCACCATGAAGAGTGTTTGTTAATAAAAATACCAGAAAGATTATTAATATTCGGTGTTATTAACATTTACCTTTGAAGTTAATAACTTCACTTTATACGATTTAGGTGGTATCTATGCGCCGGGATCTCGTAATATGTTTACTTGGGTTACTAATTGTCAGTGTAACTCCACTGGGATTTATCCCACACGCTTCTGCTCAATCAACTCCTGCACTCCAAATTGCCGTGTCGATTCTGCCATTAGGTGGTATCGTCCGTGAAGTTGGAGGGGTCCAAGCAGAGGTGTCCATTCTTCTTCCTGAGGGAATCGATCCCCATGCCTTCACTCTGACCCAGGCGGTCATCGATACCGCCACCGCTGCTGATCTGCTCGTGCTGACAGGACATTTTGCTTGGGAAGAAGAGCTTGCTACTCAGGTTGGAAAACCATACATTACGCTTGAAGACTATGAGTCCTTTGGGGCAACCTTACTTCCCTTGTATGGTCATGAGGTCTCAGAACAACAGAGTTTAGGAGGTTTGCGACAGCATGAACATAGCGAAAATCTTCATGGGTATTGGTTGTTACCCCAAAACGCGATAGCAATTGCCAATGCTACTCGAAATTTGTGCAGTGTACTCAACTCCACATATTCTCAATACTGGCAGAATCGTTTTTTCGAGTTTGTTTCTAAAGTCGCTGAATTGGAGGCTTTCATTTCCGAACAAAATATTCTTTATCAATTTTCCATGCTGAAGGTTATCATTACCTTTCCCGCAGAAGCTTACATCGCGGAGGCTTTAGGACTCCAAGTGAGGGGCCTTCTTATGGAAGATGAGAATGTTTTCATTACAGGTCCGGAGCTTATTGAAGTTGAACAAGCACTCCAGAATGGTTCTATAAGCCTGATTTTAGCCTCTGATATAGCACAGCTTCAAGCGGCTGGTGAGTTTGCCCAACAACTTTCTTCGGATTCAGAAGTTCCCATTGTGTGGGTTCGTGTGATCTTTTCTGCACTCGAAGATTATGTTGGTATCATGGCCTATAATACGGGGGTCATCTCTATTGGTGCCAGCGGAGGGCTCCCCCCTGCAGCTGATTTCCTTAGCATCAGTATGCCCGTGATAATCATTGCTGCGGTTCTGGGAATCCTTACGGTCCTTGAACTTGTGCTTCTCATTCGATGTACGCGAGCACAGGACTAACCGTCCGAAACCCTTTTTACAAGGCTAAGGAAGGATGCCAAGAGTGGAATCTCAAATGGCGATTGTTACGTGTCCTGAATGTGGTTTCCAGTTTGATACAAGTTATGGACGAGTTATGGCATGTGGTGGTTGTCCCTCAGCAACAATGGGTAATTGTGGGTATGCCAAGTGTCCTCGTTGCCAACATGAGTTTCTACTCAATGAAACGATTGAATCGACGCAACAGTTTGGACGTCGAGTTGCCTGATGTTCTATTCGAGAAACAGGGCTGGACGACCTGGTAACGCCTTCGGCGCTCGGTTCTCTGGATCTGTAGTTGGCTTATCCCCATCTTGGACATTCACTTCAAAACCAGTTTCAGATTGAATGAGGTCACGGTTTTCCTTGATAGCGTTCTTTTCCGTCGCCTTATCGACGAAGGTCCAAAAGCCTCCTGCTTTCACAATAGCTTGGACAAATTCGTTAACATCTTTTCCTCGTTTTTTCAATTTAGGGTCCTTCATCAAAATAGACATCAAATCTTTGACCGTTGGCGCAGCGTTAGCTTTGGTTACCTTCTTCAAGGCATCGTATTTCCAACTGGAACTGATGAAAATATGGACGGTTGTAGCCTTTTTGCCTTTCAGGAGTCTTTTGATTTCTTTGATATCTGAAATGGCGTGCAACACCACATCCATGGCCTTCTCAGTTTTTTCATTTATGAATTGCTCGTCTGGTGTTGGCCAAGCTTCTAATGAAACAAATGATATGCTCCCGAGTCGTTCCCAGATTTCCTCGCATAGATGGGGCATTAAGGGTGCTAGCAGTTTCACCCACCGGGTCACTACATACCGTAATACGGCGTCTCGTTCTTGACTAGCGCTTTTCATGCGCCGAATATAGAATTCGACATCTCCTAGCAATTGGAAGAAAGTCTGTAGTGCATAATTGCGAATCTTGAGTTGGTCTAATGAAGTAGTAGCATCGCGAATAGTTGTATTGATCTTTGATAAAATCCAATGGCTCATCATGCCTATCTTGGATGCATCCAAATCTGTTTCTGGTATTTTCGAGCTCTCTTCAAGTATCCGGACTAGGCGTGAGACACGTCGTTGGACATTAGTGACGTCTTTCTCCTTCCAATCAACTAGTGATTGCAGGTCTCCGATTTGACTAATGTATAAGCGAAAAAGATCAGCACCGTATCGTTTTGGTATCTCAGCCATGGGAATGAAGTTTCCTTTACTTTTACTCATCTTTTCGCCTTCACGATTCACGAATTCGTTGAGTGTTATAGCCTTCGGCCAGAATTTCTGAGGAAATAAAGCGGCGTGATGAAAGATGAAGAATGAGAGGTGGTTTGGGATATGTGCGACTGCTGTGTGGCGTTGATCATTGGGATACCAGTATTCAACTTCCGTTCGCATCGCTGTCAAGACATCCTTGGAGATGCCTGTCTTTTCCGTTACTGCGTCGATGGTTCCTTTTCCTAAGAGGACATAATCAAAGAAGCTTAGGTCTAGCTGTTGGGCCGTGATCTGATTCGATCTGATGTGATTGATGATTAAATAGAAGATCATGTAGATGGTCGAATCGGATAAGGATTCAATGACCCATTTGCGATCAAAGGGTAACCGAGTGCCTAGACCCCGTTTTCGTGCTGCGGGGCGTTCTTTCAACCAAGCAAAGGTTGATTCGAATAACTTGCGATACATCTCGGGGTAAATGAACATCTGATCTAATGCTTTCGTGGCTTTGGCTTTCCATTCAGGGTTTCCGTAATTGATGAACCATTGATCAGGCAGAACTGCCACTACGATATCGTTTCCACAGCGACATACGACTGGTTTCTGGTCAGGTTGGTAAAATTTGAAGGCCCGGTTTTGGTCTTGGAGAAAGACAATAACATCCTCTTTGATTTCATTAACCTTCCGCCCGGCAAAGGGACCTGTGTTCTCTTTCATTATACCCTGATAATATTCGGCCTTGTAGAGCGTTTCGGTTGCTTCATCTAATTTTGTTGTTGCTTTTTGGTCTTTGATTTTCATTTTCTCAACGAGTTCAATGGCAGGATGTTCACCGTAATCTTTGATGCTGATAATGGAAATAGGCTCGATGGCTTTAATGGCTTCAAAATCTAGCTTGAACCCTTGAATGGCTTTCTTGGTTTTCTGGATGTCACGTAGCGCGGCCCAGTCGAAAGGTGCGTGGGAGGGTACACTATAGACGATCCCTGTTGCGTTCTCAGGATCGACGAATTCTGCTGGTAGGATTAGGAGCTCTCGGTCTTCAACAGGAGATTGACAAGTCTTTCCAATTAGTTCTGTTCCTAGAATCTCTTCTAAGCGTTTTGATCGGTAGCCTTGGTTGACGAGTTTTCTCACCGCAGGTTGGACTACATACCAGATTTCTTCTCCAACTTGAATCTTGGAATAGGTTGCATTTGGATTGATCCAAACATTTGTGACGCCATAAACGGTCTCGGGACGGAGTGTGGCGGCGATTAGGAAGCCTTCTTCAAATGGGAATTTCAATGCCACAAATTCTGCAACCTTGGCGTGTTCTCCTTTAAGCAGATCATCTTCGCCTACAGCATTGCCACAGGACACACAGTATAGGACTGGATAGCGACCCTTAGTGATATAGCCTAATCGCTGTAGGTTGATGAATTGCCATGTTACAAAGGCATGATATTCGGGGTCGTTGGTGGTGAATTTTCGCCTCCAGTCAATGGAATAGCCTAATTTCCGAAAATCACCCTCGAAGACATTAACGAAGAACTGAGCAATGGCTAGAGGATCAGAAAACGTAGCTAAGACTGAATCAATGTCTTTCTTTGATCGATAGTATCCGATGCTTATTCGGTATTCCTTGAGGATTACAGGATCTTTATCGCGAATGCGTTTCGCGACCCCAGCGACAGGAGTACCAGTGACATGGGCTGCCATAGGAAACAAGACATTGAACCCACTCATTCGTTTGTACCGAGCGATGATATCACCAATGGTGTAGGTTCGACCATGACCCACATGCATGGGCGCATTTGCATAAGGATAGGGTACGGTTAGATAGAACTTGGGACGATTCGGGTTGGGATCCGCATCAAAGGCTTGGGCTTCTCGCCATCGCATTTGCCATTTGGGTTCAATTTCCTTGAGGTCAATCATAGTATGTAACCTCCCCTCTGTTACGAGTTTGTCTCATAAAAAGGGTTATTTTTCGTAGCAATCCCCTCCTACATCTGGGGTGGTTCGCTGTTTGAAAAGAGTCAATGGTTTGGGAGAACGTCATTCCACACGGGGATCACTTCGAAAAGAAAATTGAGAGCTCCTAACTTAAAGCTTTCGTCAGAGCTTGAAAACCGAAAGCAAATAAGCGTCCTATACAAGTTGCACATATTGGATGGTGCCGCGACATGACGAAATTACGGTGCCCAGAATGTCTAATTCTTGTGGATCCTGGTGAAGCCGTATGTCCGCAATGCCGGTATCGATTTCGGACCGAGCAATTTGAACGAATTCTGCCATTCATGAAACGCCCTGAAAAACAATGGGAATCCCGTCTAACCTTTCGTCAACGCCTTTGGGGCATACTTCGGTTCCCGGCCGTGGCCTTCTGTGACATTGCACATGAACTGGATAGTGGTGGACCCGCCCTTCTTTTTCTGGCCAACCTAGCAGTTATCGCTCTCTGGTTTAGAGCAATGGCTTATCATGTCACAGATGCTGGTGCCTTTCTTTTCTACGGCTTTTTTGGGGTTTTTGCGATTCTTGCGCTCCTCTATATGCTTCTAAATCTGTTCTACTTCGGAATTATCCAGATGATAATTAACTATTCAGGTCGTGAAGGTCAACTATCTGAAACCTTTCTAATGGGGCAATATGCTCTCCTCCCCTTTTTATTTGCGAATCTGATTTCTGCTGGGCTGCTTTTTGTCTTTCTCCCGCCTGTGACTTTTGTTGAATTGACGTTTCTGTATATTCATCCCATCTGGCTCGCTGTTTATGCCTTAGCGAGTATCGCTATGTTGTGGGGCGCAGTTCTTCTTTCTCTAGGAATTCGTGAACGATTCCGCATGTCCTCCGGAACCGCTCTTGTTATCACGATGAGTGTTACCTTATTTGTTGTAATTGTAGCGATTTTAGTTAGGTTAACTGTAATTCCGATTATTTGAAAACAGCCAAGAGCTTCAGAGGTTGCGCTAACGCTGTATCGATGATGAAAAGGGGTTCTTTATCCTTCAGGCGTAGTTTTCCAAGGATCTGACTATTGTCAAGAACCTTTCCACGACGGATAATCTTGGGGTCTTGTAGACCAAAAGTCATAATCAACCGATTTTTCAATTCAGCAACAGTTTCCTTGCGTCCCACGGCATAAATTTCTCCCTTAAGGCGGAACCGGTCACTACAAAGAAAACAGTTAGGATTTCGTGCTAGTTTGAGAATGGTAAATTGCTGATAGAGACTATCATAAAATAAGTAATTATCTAGCGGACGGCCTACACCCAACAGGTGCTTTAACGCTTCTTGGAATTGGATTCCCGCGATAATGGTTGCTACACTTAACAAAGCGGGGAATTTTGGTGGTGGTTCTTCGGTTTTGCGGCGTTCGCCTGGTGGTGTACAAGCTTTTTGTAATCGTTCTGCGGGAACTAAAGGTTGGCATTCTAGACAAGCAGTTTCAAAAGGCACGACTCGTTGCACGTTCCCCCACCAACCATACATTCCCCCATGCAAGAGGACCTTATTTTTTTGTACACATAAAGAGTTTAACCAACGTCGCGCCTCAAATGTATCAAGGCCGTCAACAATGAGATCCGCTTCTTCGTAAATTGTGTGTCGCACATCTTGAATGGCACAATTAATTGCTAATACTTGCACATCAGGATTCATTTCGCGTAGACGTTGTCCGGCCACGACTGCTTTGGACTTCCCCACATCTTCGTCAAAATAGAGATACTGACGGCTAAGGTTTGAGAGCTCAATGGTATCAAAGTCAATTACTACAACTTTGCCAATTCCGGTGAGAACCAAGTCAACAGCTACAATGGTACCTAAGGCTCCAATGCCAGTGACAACAACAGTGGATTTTGAGAGTTTTTCCTGGTCCCACTTCTCAAGTAGCAATTGGCGAGCATAACGCTCAGTCCCAAGGTACACTGGTATTTTCTTGTGTTCCTCAGTAATTTGTTCATCCATGGGAGGTTTCACCTTCGTTGAATTTGGTCCCATCCTGCGTAGCGTTGAACCCAATCTTTAGCGGTTCGTTCGAATTTGACGGAGTCATTTTTTGCTTCCCGGGATGCTCGTTGATTCAATGGATCGTCTGGATTAGGGAAGTTCAAAAGGTTTCGAAGAGTTTCTATGACACCAGTTAGGGACATGCTAGGAAGCCAATCCTTTCCTAAGATGCCAACACACACTCGTCCTCGGTAAATATTCGGATGCCAAATTTTGGTCATGAAGCGAACTTGTGGCGGTTCATAGGGAAAAGCTCGGGGAACCGTAATCTGTAGGACAAATACTCCTCCATCATAAATACCAGTACCTAGTATGAATCCCTGCCATCGTCTCAGGTCGCCTTGGACAGGTTGGAACGACGGTTCCTCTGTTTCCATGTTTTTTGCTTCAAGGGCTAATCTAGCCCAATAGTCCTCTTCTGATAGCATGTGGACAGCGCCTCTTCCTAGATAAGCCGGTCCCCATTACCCTTACCAACTGCGTTTCCCGTAAATACCTTTTCGGTTGGTTGTACTAAAAATTGGATTCGCTTATGTAAACGCAGTAGAAGCAGGGAATCTACTGTCATTGAGAGGGGAGAAAAAACTGAGGGACGACTCAGATCGAAACCGTTTGGTTTAGTTAGTCTTAGCCGCCCTCGGTCCTCGTGATGAGGTATAATTTATCATGTGGGGTGATGCCGACACTCTTGATTGTCTGTTCATCGGTTAACTGCGCACCGCGATACGCAAGAATAACGATGTTAGCTGGGATCCTACGCATCGAAGCAACGCGGTTCCGAATCTCCCCAATAGTAGTATTGGGCTCGACTTCAAGAGCTATGGGGTCACTACCACCAATCGCTGGTACAACTTCTATTCGCATTATCAACCACCGACTATTTTCTAACCGGTTTCAACCTTCGTAGGCTTATACGGTTCCGACAGATAGGGCAGGACCCTTTCATCTTCACCCATTCAGCGAGATGCTGATAATGGGCGGGGTTACCGCAATTCGGGCAGTAGACCATCTGTTCGCCAGTCCGGATTGGGAGGCGACAGACACAACACATCTTAGCAGCCTTGGTCCAATCCCATTGGCCAATTTCCTTCACCGATGAGATGATGAACCGTCCTACTGATTGTGTCATGGTCTTGCCCCTTAGTCGGTTCCGCTCGGGCATCTCTACTAGATGCGTTCTTAAAAAACTATGGAAATACATCCTTCATGTAACTTTTTACCTATTTTCCGCAAATACAGCCAATGTGATAAAGATTTGGTTTCGAAAATTAAGCTTAAAAGTCTGGGGTGAGTAAAACTTGAACGAGAGCTTCGGGGGTTAATGTAGCCGTGTCCTCTGATCCACCAAAATACGCGATTGAAATCGAAGCTATCAAAACGCCTAAAGGCCTGGTCCCAACCGTTGAGTCCCTGAAGCGGATAGTACAAGGTCTGAACCTACTAGACTCAGACCTGGGACGGATGAATCTAAAGATGGAAGCTAACATTCGGGCCCTCCTCCGGGAGGTCAAAACACTTCAAAAGCTAGTCGCGGATGACACTATAGCTTCTGAATCCTCTGTTGAACGACTAGGTGTTCTCGTCGATCGATTTGAAACCTTTGAAAAAACAATGGACAAAGTAACTAAGAAAAAGCCCGAATCAGCGTCAGCAGATCTTAAGGAGCTACAACGAGAACTTGTTCCAACATTAACCCAAGCTGTTCAGCGCCTTGAAGAAATGATTACACTCTTTGAAACACGGTTTGAAGAATTCCTTCGTGAACTTCAAAGCAATATATTGGTCACAGTCCGCCAAGCAGTGAAAGATGAACCCCCGAAAACAAGATCGGCAACCAAACGCAAAACTAAGAGTAGTTCAACCTAGATGCCCTTGGTAAGTTCTAGTTGCCAAAGATTAAATGTCCGCTCTCACAAGCAGGATTCGAATATAGATATCATGGTGTGATTCTATGGCACAGGCTGTTAGAAGTCAACAAGAATTAGCGATTGCCCGCGAAGCACAATTAATGTATCGACGTGCACCCACCTTTACCCCTGTTGAGTCCAATCTTCGCCGATGGCGAGGAAAAATCAAAGGTGGACCTCGAAGTAAAGATGAGTTTCTCATAGAGATAATTGTGCCTCCGAACTTTCCCGCCCAACCGCCAGTTGCACGAATGCTAACTCCAACAAAGCATCCCCGGGTTGATTCTGAATCTGGGGCTATTCATCTCCGAATTGTCACCCAGTGGCAACCCCATTATCATGTCTACCAGGTGGTTAATAGTATCAAGGGTCTATTTGCCCGTGAACCTCCTGTGCCTGATGTAACCCGAGAAGCCCCCAAGGTGAAGATGCCTCCGGAGGAAGAAGTGCTGCAACAACGGTATCAACAGTTGGAACGCGAGGTTTCACGACTCACCAAAAAGGTTCAAGATCGTGACGAAAGGATTGCCCGAATGGCGGCTCAAATCGACACCGGCTCCATAACAACTGGCGAAGTCACTGATGAAGACGAAATGGATGCCCTAATTCTTCCTGCAGACGCTAAAGAACGCGAGAAGCTCGAACTGGAAAGCGAGAAGCTAGCGATCTCCGATCTGTTACAAAACCTTGAACAGAAATTCGATTCAGCAGAAATTAATTCCACCGAGTACACCAAACTGTACAAACGATACAAGAAACGACTTTACCAGATTGACAAGGCTCTCGAAAAATACGTCTAACTTATTCTATTTCAGAGGCGAATGCTATGGCCATGCGTGAGAAAAAACGACCAAAAAAAGGCAAGGTTGTCGAACTAGAAGCTGAATTGTATGGAACTATAGCAACCCTCGACAGCATCGCAGAAAAATTTGATGAAGGCGATTTACAGCCTGCTCTCTACAAACGACAATTCAAATCACTTGTTCGAGACACCATTAAAACACGCCAGCTATTGGAAGCCGAAGGCGAAACTTGGGGCGACTTTGTACAAGAGGAGAAAATTACTGAACGATTTCCCACCGCAGTTGAGAAATTACAAATTGGTGAGCGTGCTCCTGAAGGTGAAAAAACGGTCGAACTGACTCCTCAGACTTCAGTTCGAATGGCAGCCAAAACGGCGGATATCGTCTCGGACATGATCACACTCATTGATATTGCCAAACTCGGCGACGTTGCGAAAATGAGTCTGATTGTACCACTCTTGGATGACGCTATCATCCTGCTGACCAAGTATCCGAATTTTCCACCAGATTACTGGATATTGGTAGCAATTAAAGATTGGCGAAATCAACTCCAAGGGCGAGATCCTCAAGAAACCCTTTCGCCCGATGAAGCCAAACAACTCGAATTCCAAGCTGTTCGATGGTTAAACGATTTCAAGCGACGACTCCGAGAAATGGCGGCGGATGAATAGATGTTGAGGCAGAAAGCTGATGGCACACCCAATGCGTTCCTTTGCCGAAATGCGCGAACGGTTGGTGAACGCTATCAACAAAGCTAATCTGCGCATTAACGCCGAATACATCCTTGAAGATTTAGATGTGGTCGTTGCCTTTGCTGAAGCCATGCTAGGTCCCGATCATCAGGTTACCATAGAAGCCCAGGAATGGTACGAATACTTCTGGGTCAAATATGGAAACAATTTAACCCAACACGTGGAGGAATTAGAAGCGCGACGATTCGCGATGCGAGCCGAAACATGGCTCAACTACATTAGACAAATATGAGGAGGAACAACTCATGGGACTCTGGGAAATTGAAAAACAAATGGAAATGGATGCTGCCTATAAGAAAAAACGTGTCGAGCTCATGCTCAAAGAACTCGAGAACATGCTCCAAAGCATCTCCGAATTACGGGACAAAGCTGATGCATTTGAACAAACCTACGGGGAAGTCATCACCATCTCACCCGAATATAGTGAGAAGGCCGCTGCAATAGCCCATGAACTTGGCATCACCATGCCAGGCATCCCCTTTTCCGAGGATATGAAAAAGAAACCTGGACTCATGGAACGACTCACGGGTCGAGGACGCTTCTATGACGAATTAGGCCTCCAAATCCTAGATATCGCTAAACGACGTCGGGAAGCAACCGGTGGTATAATGACTTTAGCGGAGATAATCTTAATCGTCAATAAACAACGAAAGGCAAGTGTGTCCCAAGTCGACGTCGCGAAGGCAATACAAAACCTCGCATCAGCCAAACTCATACCCGGCATACGAAAGCTTCCATCAGGAATTCGTATCGTTGAGCTTGTTCCACGTGAATTAACCAATGACCAAGTTGCCGTCCTCTCCTTAGCTAGCCGTTCAGGCTATACAACACTGGAAGAGGTCATGAAAGAAACCCGATGGACGCAAGAACGCGCCGATGCTGCCCTCAAAAGCCTCGAATCGGTAGGTGCTGCCAAAGTAGATGAATCCTATGTTCACGGAAAAAGATTCTTCTTCCCTGGTCTCAATCCCGCCGATTAAAAAATCCGGGTTAAACTCTAAATAAGAACTTCAACCACTTCTTGTTCACGGTCCAGCCATTTTGCCTGTTTCCGTTCCACCAGTCGTTGGAGTATTATCCGCAGCTCAGACTTGGGTAAACTAGCCAGGTCCTTTCGATACTCTTTCAACTTGAACAACGTAAAGGTCGTTCTTCCTGTTTTCAACGCCCAATGACGGATTTCGTTCGCCCATTCCTCATCCGTTTTCCAAGTAATCCGAACGATGCCCTCTGCCTCATCAATCCACCGACCTAGTTCCTCTTTCACTAGAACCCCCAAAATAATTTTTACTGCTTTCATACGGTCAGGGCGAATATCGGCGAAAGGATCTAACATCACCAAGGTTCGGGTTGAAACAATGTGTAAAAGCATTTCACGGCAATAATCAACGGTAAATCCCGCCCATTCCGCCCCCCATTGTTCGATATCATCATTTGAGGTGGGGATGACAAACATGAAACCATACCGTCCCCGTTTAGCAATCCACACAAAACGCCGACCCAGTTTCTCAACAGCTTTACGGGCGAGCTCTTCAAGTTGTTTTTCTTCTTCTTCGGTTACTGGTACAACGACGACAGCTTTCTCATCCTCTTCTTCGACGCTAGCCATCTGTTCTCGGGTCTTTCTAAGAAGGTCTAACCAGTCCTCTTCCGTGAGTTCCACATCTGCTCGGAGCACATCCTTCTCTTTCTCTTTGACGCGTTCCCTGGTCTTTTCCTTCGACACCTTCAATCCCCTATGACCCATGCGTGTTATCCCATTCAATATACCTAGCCTTTTCGGCTGGTGACACCACCGATCGAATGTTTTTCAAAGCACCCAAAAAATCTTGGAGATTCACAGAACGCGCCATAATCTCTTTATCGCGAATTGCACCCGATGCATCTAAATCACGAATCGGTTGGAGTGACGCTTCCCGACAGATCAGCGCAATATCTGATCCCGCATACCCATCTGTCTTCTCACCAAGGAAGTTAAAGTCCACATCCGGCGCCAAATCAATCCCCTTCGTATGAATCTCAAAAATCCGCACTCGGGCTTCAAACTCCGGAATTGGCACTAAAATCCGGCGTTCAAATCGTCGACGAAAAGCCGCATCCAGATCCCACGGGCGATTGGTTGCACCCAACACGACGATATGGTCACCTTTCTTACTTTTCATCCCATCCATTTCAATCAAGAATTGAGTTTTCAGGCGCCGCTCACCACCCACCTGATCTGCACCCCGCTCAGCAGTCAATGCATCTACTTCATCCATAAACACAATCGCAGGCTGCTCCTTGCGTGCAGAAGTAAAGAGATTCTTAACCAATCGCTCTGATTCACCCAACCATTTAGATACCAGAGATGCCGCATCTGCATTGAAGAATGTGCATCCCGCTTCATTCGCCACCGCTTTCGCAATCAACGTCTTTCCACAGCCAGGAGGACCAAAAAGCAACACACCTTTCCAAGGACGGCGTGCCCCTGTGAATAAATCTGGTCGCAACAAGGGCAAAATAACGGATTCCCGGAGCGCTTGTTTTGCTTCTTCGAGGTTCGCCACATCTTCCCATTTGACATCCGGTTTTTCCTTGATAATCATACTGTCGATGTCTTCTTGCAGCTCCTTCTCTTCCTGGTCCTCTATCTCTACCCCCTCAAAATCAGGTGCAGGACCACCCGCAGGGAGCTTCGAACTCCGTAACGTCTTAGCTCGCGCTACATACTGATCAGCGCGCTCTAACGCAATCCGGCGAAGCTGTGGGTTCTTGGAGACTTTCATCACGCGCACAAGGATATCCGCGGCTTCGATGTATTTCGACATCGCCGCAGAGCGCTTCCCCTGCCGATCTAAGACTAAGGCTTCATTAGCTTTCGATTCGGCAAGCTGAAACATCGCAGAACTTGTCAATTCCCATCAACCTAATATGAACACTTAACTTATCTCTGGAAAACGCCTTCTTTAGTCTTTGCGGGTACGCACCAGTGCATACGAATTTTTGCGGGTTAGCTTTCAAACCACATATTTCGCTTGTAAGATTAATACCGAAGGTGTATGTGGAAAGAGAGCTACCGCTTTTCAGGTATTACTATGATAAATCCGGCTGTCATTGTCATCAGTCAATGTACGTCATCATCTCTCTGTTACAGCCTTTAGTCGTTCATATGCATCAGAACTCTCTGAAAATGGACATACCTTCACACAAACCGAGCACCCATAGTACTGTGCAAAGTATTCGAAACAATCCTGTTGAGAGATATTGGTTATTCGACCTGAATCATGCAGTATGGAGTCTTCCAGTATTGCTTTTGGCGGGCACTGCTTGATGCATATCCCGCAAATTTTGCAGTAATCTGCAATCCATTCATGGTCGTTTGAATCCGCAAATGGTAGATTCTCAATGCTCGTATAGACGGCTGCTAACCTCACTCTGGGACCAAAATCCCGAGTTATCAGGAGACCGTGTTTTCCAACCCAACCGATTCCAGCTTTCTGAGCTAGAGGAGGAAATAGGACCAATCCACCAAGTGGATGATCTGCCTGAGCCGCATAACCCTGTTCTCTGAGGAACCCAGCAATTCTATTGGCTGCCTTTCCCAGATCGTCATAGGTCCCAAACACCATATTCATGGTCGCTTGGCTTGGGGCTTTGTTGATTTTCTCTTTACTCATCTCCATTGCAAGAATGATGGCATTATCATAGAGAACTCCATATTGTTGAAAGATGAGATCTTGTGGCAACTTCACGAATCCAAATTGGCTTACTCCTAGACTTTGGGAGTAGTCTTGAAGCTGCTCCAAAAACTCCTGATGGGCGTCTGAATTTGGATTCGATGGATTTTCTTGAATTGAATCAACTGAGAGATGAATGTTCTTCATAATCGAAAGAAGGCGTCTAATGGGAAACATGTGCCTCATTTCAAGATCATCTCGCTCTTGAAGGAGCTTCACCATCTCCAGCGGTATTTCGAATCTTGTCGGAGAATCTGGTGTCGGATGAAGAATCTCAGGTCTCTCAA
>JABXGX010000325.1 GCA_016550405.1 archaeon
AATGATGTCCAAGAAATGGTCAAAAAGAAGAAAGAACAGGAGACAAAGGGAGGGACAGGTTAGTCCTCACGGTAGTCGAATGGTTCTGGAATTGGTGATTATGAAATGACTGAATTACTCCAAATCTACAAATGCGAAGTTTGCGGAAACATCGTCGAAGTCCTACACACTGGTGTTGGAACGCTAGTATGTTGTGGACAATCCATGAAACTAATGGAAGAGCACACCGCCGACTTCAAGACAGAAAAACATGTGCCCGTTGTGGAAGAGACTAAGGATGGTCTCCACGTAGTTGTCGGTTCCACCCCTCACCCAATGACGGATGAGCACTGGATTGAATGGGTTCAAGTCGTCAAAGACGGCACAATCATGCGGCAGTTTCTCGAACCTGGTCAAAAACCTGAAGCAGACTTTCCGATGAAAGGCAAGCCAGACATGGCACGGGAATATTGTAACATCCACCTGCTCTGGAAGACCAGCTAACTCTGAATCATTGCACAATCCGATTAAAATACGTGAATAGGTGACTAGCATTAGGCTGGTCACCGGAATTTCTTTTTTCTTAGGAATCTCCAACGATTGTTTCTTCGAGTTCTACAACTGTACCGCAGTATGGGCATTCCGCTTGTCGTGGCCCTGTCCAAATGACTTCATTATACTTCAGTGGAGCATCACAGTTTGGACATTCAGCAGGAAGACTTTCTCGAATTAATTGTCTTTCATGACCTGGTTCTTGATCAATATGAACCGGTTCTGGCATATCTATGTCTCGTGCTGCAGCGCGCATACTCTTGCAGATCATGTAGAAGGCAAAAATGAATATACCGACGAAAATGGCAATGAAAACAACAAAAATTAACCCAAAGGCACCGAAAATCAGGTTTATCAAACCATCTATAAAATCAATTTGGGCAGCTAGAATAGCCAAATTAAGCTGGAAACCAGTGAATGACATTGTAGTTCACTAAATGCTCCTGAGAATTCTACGCCTAAAAGGCTTGTTAAGATTATTCAATGTCTGGCTTCGATGTTGAGGAAACCACGTCTCCACTCCGAATAACTTGAGGTCCATCTGCTGTCTGAACAAATAATCCCCCGTCAGGGTCCAGTGACTTTGCCAATCCTGAAACCTTCTGGTCACCCAAGTCAATTGTGATAGTTTTTCCCAATGTCATACTTAGTGATCGATAATGGGGTTCAATAGCTTTGAATCCTTTATCACGCAGTTTCATATACCAGAATTCAAGCTGGCCAATAAGATAGCCAAACAGCCGCGAGATGTTTATAGGCCGATTTAATGCAATCTGAAGCGTGGTTGCTGTTTTTTGAAGCGGCTCAGAAAACTCTACAAGAGGGATGTTGGCATTGATACCGATTCCAATTATCGCGTATTCAATGTCTTGACCAATAAACGCGGAGTCGACAAGAATTCCTGCGACTTTTTTGTTACCTATCATGACGTCATTAGGCCATTTCAATGCAGGGTTGACTCCTAGGGCGGTTTGGATAACCTTTGCGACAGCTAAACCTGTAGTTAAGGTGATAAGTGGTGTCTGTATTGCAGGAATGGTCATCGGGCGGACAAGAACGGAGAAATAGAGTCCTCCAGGAGGTGAATACCAGCGTCGACCCAATCGTCCGCGTCCTTCTGTCTGCTCATCAGCAAGCACAACCAGTCCCTCAATTTCACCTGTTTTAGCTAAAGGTTTCAGATATTCGTTTGTCGAAGTGAGGGAGGAAAAATGGAGTAGGCGTTTGAACACGATTTTTGAGGTATTATTGAAAGCGTGCTGAAAAGGATCGTTCCGTGGTTCGGGGGGAATGCGTGGGAATTCCATTGGTTTCACATATTATTGGCTTGGTTGGCAGAGTTCTAAGAGGACTCCGTTAGTGCTTCGGGGGTGAACGAAGGCGATCTGCATATTCTCTGCGCCTATTCGTGGTGTTTCATCAATCAATTGATATCCTTGAGCTTTCATTTGGGTAAGTGCTGTCTTAATATCATCGACCTCGATGGCGATATGGTGAATTCCTTCTCCACGTTTTTCAATAAATTTCGCCACGACACCTTCGGGGCTCGTGGATTCAAGTAGTTCAATGCTCGAATCTCCGATTGGGATATGGACAGTCTTTACCTTCTGGGTTTCTACGATTTCAACACTTGAGGGTTCTAGCCCTAAGACATCACGATATAGTTTCAGGGCTGTATCTGCGTTTTTGACGGCAATTCCAATGTGAGCAATACGCACTCGAGTCACATCTCCGCTGTCTTTTCCCCTTGTAGTGTTCAAAAGACTTCTGTTTCATTTAAGTAGTAACCCACAAACGTTTTTATCAAAGGTTAGGGGTTGGAGCGCATTATGCAACCTGATGACGGACCTCCAATTGAGGCTCCAGAGGGACGGCCCTCGCTAAATGCCAATCTGCTCATCATTTTTGGAACCACTCTGATTGCCGTTATGGGAGTTGCTAGTATCACACCGGCATTTCCAGTCATGAGCATCGCCTTAGGGATACCTCCAGGAATGGTGAGTTTAGTCATAATTGTCTTCACGATTCCAGGCGTGATTCTCACACCCTTTTTTGGAGTGGCGGCAGATCATTACGGGCGGAAACTAGTATTAGCTCCCTCTCTTCTCCTATTCGGTTTCGCTGGTTTTGCATGCACTTTTTCCGAGCTCTTAGGTTTAATGTTTGGGCTCTCTCCATTTCTTGTACTCCTTATTTTTCGATTTGTTCAAGGAGTTGGTGCAGCTTCACTTAGTTCCCTTAATGTTACAGTTATAGGTGATCTCTATCACCAAAAACAACGCACACAGGTCATGGGGTATAATGTGAGTGTCCAGAGTATTG
>JABXGX010000060.1 GCA_016550405.1 archaeon
ATGCAACTTGGTAGTTGCCTATAATCAAGTCTGTGCAGTAAATAGCTATCAGAAAGTTGTAGAATTGCGCCAGAAACCCGCTGATAATCGCTGAAATTGATAGTGGCAATCCATATCTGAACAAGGTTTTAATGGTTCCAAAGATTTCCTGCTTACCGTCAGCTTGCTTCTGCAGATTCCTGTAGATGGTTACATAGAGGAGTATTATGCTGATTATTCCGGAGATCAAATACGCTATTGTGGTTCCGATGGTTGCCCCAAAAGCGCCTAAACCCAAGATTACTAGGAGAATCATAAATCCGGTTTTGAGAGTGGAGTAAACTATCGAGGTTATGCTGTGGTATTCCATTTTTTCGTAGCCTGTGAAAGCGGCTTGAGCGGCTTTTAGAAGAGCGTCTGCGAAGATGGTGAAGGATGCTATTTGGATTAGAGGCACAATGTCAGGTCGATCAAAAATGTTTGTTGCCAAGAAACCTGAAAGAAAAAAGCAGATAATAGATAATGAAAAGCCTAGAATAAGCTCGAAAACAATTACGGATGCCAAAACGTTTTTCACGTTTGCTTCTTTGTTTTCTGACCTGTATTGGGCTGTATACTTTATTGTTGCCCAGTCTACGCCCCAGTCTCTGAATATTGCGATAAGATTGGGACCCATCAAAGCTATTGCAACTAGGCCATACTCGGATTCGGAAAGAATTCCTGCAACAAGCATTACGCCTATGGCTGATATGATTGATGAGGCTGCTAGACCCCAGAAAATGTTGAATACGCCCTTAGCTGAAACCTTAGCCATACTTCTTGCTTTACTCACCGAAAGCGTTCTCCTAAACGGATTTTTACAAATATGTAAACACATTAATAAATCAGGTATCTAAACCCGAGTAAACTGATCAGCCGTTTTTTAGACTTTATGGGCGCAATGGAATTGAGTCATTACCGTTTATTTTATAAGATATTGCAAGCGAAAACTATCCAAAACTCTAATTTAGCAAGTGAGGTGCACAATGAGGTGTTTAAGAAGCTGATTTTCTTTGGATTAACGATATTGTTGCTGCTATCCAGCATTCCATTGTCTCTTTTTGTGGGAGTTGGTGCACAGGGAACAACCGCGTCTGATCTTGTTATATGGGCTAACGAGGGAGGCGACAAGGTCACGCAAGATGAGTTACGCGCCACCAACAATCCTAACTCTGTGCTAAATTCGGTGTGGGATGGCAACGGTATATCGCTGTTTGGTGCACGAAATGAAGTGGTATCCTTCAATCTGGTCATAGAAGCTCCCCACTCAACCATGACATGTATCGATGTTACCATAAGCTCACTAACTGGACCCGGTGGATCCAGCATTTCCAGTCGTTCCGAATCAGGTGATGACGTTTTCAACTTCGTTGGTCGCAACATCGAGTTGTTTTATGTGAAGTACCTGAAAATCGAGGGACTGAGCACTGATCTCTTTTTCGCGGGATACGACTATGATGAACGGCACATCCCTGAACGGTTCCGTCGCCCCTATGATCAATATGGTGAGGGTACTGGGGGGTGGGAGGACCGTCCAGACCATGACAAATACTATCCGGACATCGCTGTTCCACTTGAACTAAATTCGCCATTCAGCGTTATTGGTGGCAGCTGTCAATCTATCTGGGGTGACATATACATTCCAAAAACAGCTCCTTCTGGCAATTACACTGGAAATATTTCAGTAAAAAAAGATGGAACAGTCTACCAAGAAGTTCCGATCACACTTAACGTGCGCAACTTCGCTTTACCCGACATACCCAACGCAAAGACAATGGTAGATTTGGACTATGAAGGCATTGGTGACCGCTATCTTAGTGTGACGTATCCTGAACCTGACACTGAGGCTTATAAAAAACTTATTGATCTGGCCAATGTTCATTTCCAACTCGCCCACCGTCACAAGATCTCGCTCTTCGATAGTTACACACCTGTTGACCAGATGGATGAAGCTTGGGTTTCTCGCCTCAGCGGTGAACTTTTCACTCCAGCTCATGGGTATGAAGGAGTTGGCGTCGGCGTGGGAAACAACATCTATGTCATCGGCGCTTATGATAGCTGGCCATGGCAAAGTGGCACGCAATCGGATATGTGGACTAATACTGATGCTTGGGTTAACTGGTTTGACAGCCAATCGTTTACCACACCCACTGAATATTTTCTCTATCTCATTGATGAGTCCGATGACTATCCCGAGATTGAGCAATGGGCACAATGGATAGATAACAACCCAGAACCTGGACAAAGGTTGAAGTCTTTTGCAACAATTGATCTACCCACAGCGGTAACCGAGACGCCTGCTCTAGACATTGTTGCTTCTTGGTATGAGCCAGATATCACTAGTGTGTGGGAAAACGCCTTAGAGGACCACAAAACCAAACCTGAAACAAAATTCTACATGTATAATGGTAAACGCCCAGGGAGTGGCTCTTTTGCTACTGAAGATGATGGAGTGGCTCTTCGCGAATTAGCTTGGGGACAATACAAAATGGGAATTGATCGTTGGTTCTACTGGACATCAACATACTACGATGATTATCAGTCAGGCGAAGGCGCGACTAACGTATTCCAGCAGGCACGAACCTTCGGAAGCTTTGACCAAATCGATAATGTATTTGGTAAAACCGGATGGAACTACCTGAATGGGGATGGGGTTTTGTTTTATCCTGGAACCGATACACGTTTTTCGGGGGATAGTTATGGTGTGATGGGCCCTTTTGCCTCGTTACGCTTGAAGTATTGGCGCAGAGGCATTCAGGACGTTGATTACCTAACGTTGGCTGCGGAGATCAACCCAACACGCACCGCTGAAATCGTCAATAGTATGATCCCCGAGGTTCTTTGGGAATATGGCGTAGATGATCCTGAGGATCCGACTTTTGTTTATACGGATATTAGTTGGTCAACTGATCCGGATGTGTGGGAAGAAGCGAGAAGAGAATTGGCAGCTATTATTGAGGGAACAGAATATGAACCCATAGTGCCTGATGAACCCGAAGAACCTGAAGAACCCGA
>JABXGX010000326.1 GCA_016550405.1 archaeon
GAGATGCTGCCGTTGAAACTTCTACTTCATTTAATCCTGGTTGAGTTTTATCTTGGAGTAATTGGTGAGCAAGATTTGCCCACATCGCTGATTCCCGAATACAGGCTAACTCATCTTCATCTTTGATAACCCGCATATTCGTCAATAACTTGGACATGACTTTCACAGGAAATCCCAAGACTTCCTCTAATTTGGGCCCCTCATAGCCCCATCGTCCCGAACTGCCTGGCGCTTCGGATCCTAACTTGCCTGTGATCTTAAGATCTTTGGTTAAGAAAGTGGCAAAATGCTTCATTGGATGTTTTGCATCCGGATAATCAAAGTAGGTGCCAATCTTTGCCACGTTGGACACCTCTTCTTCGACATGCTGCTTTTCTAATTCAGGAACAAAGAAACTTATGTCTGAATCTTGAACAATCAGCGCAAAGGGCCGCTCTGTAGGAATATGGACAAACCCGGTCAGATAATAGATGTGAGTTGGATTAAAAACAATAAAATGTGCAATTTTTTCTTCTTCCAGTCGTTGACGAAGGCTTGCTAATCGCGCTTCAAATCGGTGCTGAGGAATTTTAACAATCGGCATAGGCAGTACCTCAAACGGTGATGAATGGTATCTGTAAGAGCCTGTTCGTCAAAAGGATTTTCGTAGTTCATCAATTCGTGTCAAGATTAAGGAATAATCTCGCAGCCATTATTGAATTCCGGATATGCAAAATCACTCAAAGTAATTTTTCCTTGGGCAATTAGGGTGCGAACCTCAGGCACGATCTCCCTTAGGCATCCCAGAAGATGGCTCACTGTGTCACACACTTTCAGAAATCCCTCTTCACCCCATAACCGTTCCTTGTTCGCAAACAAACACCGCCCTCCACATAATCCAAACTCGTCACAGGATGGACAAGGCGCATCAACGCTCATAATATCACGTAGGTCCTCAGGTTCAGTTTTCCAGATATCCCCAACGAGAGAAAAAGGCCAATCCGGTGAAATCGGACAAACCCCAATAGAACCATTCACATGAATGGCAAACGTATCATGACCGGCTCCACATCGAATCCGACTCCGATTCCCGGTTAACAGATCATGCATAATCGGTAGAAAAGGCACAATTCCTTCAACTTTACCTGTGTACATCTTTGCTAGCCAGTCTTCAACTAATCGACTGATACCAGGATAATAGGAGTCACGAACCCACCGGTCAAAATCGACCCAATTATCCTCGGCATCCCAAACCACATTCAATTGCCAATGCACATGCTGAAACCGCGGTGACTCCAAATCAAGCAGGTGCCGCACATCGCGGTAAATATCACTTTGTTCCGAAACCGCCATCCGAGCAACAATATCTCCTTGGTAGCCTTGCTCGTATAACCAACTGACATTTTCTGTGACCTGATCATAAACCCCTTGCGACCGATATCCATCGGTCACAGCTCTTCCTCCATCAATCGAAACAAGGATGGAATGAAAGCGATGTAGATACTCTGCTGGGATGTGATGTAGCAGTATTCCATTCGTCTGTAGCATATATCGGGCTTTAGGGAATCGGGTCATGATTTCAATCATAAGGGGAATTCGAAGAGTGGGTTCGCCACCGTAAAACATCAATTGTATCTCATTATCCTTGTTCAGAAACTTGGCGAGGTCATCCAAAGAGTACTCAATTTCCGTGGCTGCTCCGGACTCTTCACCTCCGTGGCAATATTGGCAATTTAGGTTGCATTTACGGGTCAGTATGAGATGATAATTCACAGGCGATTAGCCCCAAATACATGCCAAGCTTCGCGGCTAAAAAAAGTTGAGGAAGGAGCTTAAGCTCCTCCTTGTTCAGGTTCAATGAAGAACAGAATGGCTCCAACGAGACAGAGAACAGCACCGGGACCTCCGATGATTCCCCATTCAAAAGCAAACACTGCGCCTATTATACTAAAGATGAGAATGAGAATTGCGGCATTGATTCGGTTCTTATCAACCATAGGCAAGAAGAACAAAAACACCATAAATCCAAAGACGACAGCGATGACACCCGCAATTAGGGTTGCTAGAGGATAGATGTATAGTTGACCATAGTTGAGAAGGTCCATGACGTTGTAGAAGGCGTATTCACCGATTTGGACAAACCCCGCTATGATTACGAGGATTGCACCAATCCTAGTCAGAAGCTTTCCAGTATCCATAGTCTCCATGATAGTTTTCACCCATCAGGGAACAGCTACTACCGCCTTATCCTACCAAACTCAATGAAAAGACTTTCGAGTTTTCTAAAAACATAATTTACGATTCTGCCTGACAACAACTAAAGACACGGTGTGTTTCTTCAATTAATTCCTTCACGCGTTTTTCAGAGAGCCCCACCGTCTTTGGATCGGCGTTGACCAGCTGATTCAACGTTAAAATCTCGTGAGTATACAGCACATCTCTTTCCTCGTCCGTCACGGTTCGTAAAATCGTAACCGGATACAATTTTTTGTTTTCGATAAACCAATCAATACCCTGGCCCCGTGGCGTATTCCATCCAAAATGTTCAATCCC
>JABXGX010000327.1 GCA_016550405.1 archaeon
ATTAAGATTAGCTGAATCCGTAGTTAAGTAAATGAAGTAATATCCAGGATACAGCTCTTGCGCTTCGAAATCTTGATACCAATACTCCCAACTACTCCCTCCAGGGTCAGTATTATTGATGACATTAATCGTAGCATCCACAATTGGCCATTTATTGCCAGTATAATTTTCCCCGTAATAGATAATGAGTTCAATTTCAGCTTCATTAATGACATTTTCGCCTGGAGGAGGAGTTTCAAGGTAGATATCAATGTAGGAGGGAGTAGAAATTAGTAGAAGTGTCGTTGAATTCATGCCTGCTTGAGTTCCATTAGTCCAGATTACATTAAGAGTGTATACTCCTAGCTCTTGCGCTGTCCACCAGGGGTACCAATAGAATTCAACCACCCCATCAGGTGGTGGAAAGATAGTATAAGAATTCGTGTAATTCAAAACGTCAAAGGGATCATAGACAAATAAATGACCACTTCCATTTGTAACATTCTGTCCAGAAGGACTTTGAACCAATCCATCGATATACAACCAATCCTCAACATACGCACTAGTTATTTCAGAACCACCCTCATCAAGAACCTTAACATCAACGAGATAATTTGGAGCATCACACCTTACAACCCATTGCCCTGAAGATGCATTATTAATTTGAACCCACCAAACAGTAGGTGAACTATTCCATACAAACCAATCAGGATGAGAAAGCCCATTAACAAGAATCTCTGTGACATTCCAATTTTCTTCAATATTCATAAGTAGTATTTTTTCCTCTGCTGAGGGATGGAAAATAGAATTAAATGTAATATTCCATTCGACGTAGGTACGATCTGCCCAGGCTCTATAGGTCACATTTCCTAGTTGTGTTCGGTAAAATTTACCAGACCATATAACATCATAGATTAGTTCACTAAAAGCTGATTTGACATCATATAGTCTAAGTCTGTTTGTCATATTGATATGTGGATCAAGCCAATTTTCGAACCACCCAGTACCAGGATAAGGGCCATTTAATATTGGGAGATCATTCACAGTCATCCCAATACTTTCGGGGAAAGGAAACATTACAATTGAGACATTACAAAAGAAATCATAAGCTGCAGGATTAAGGGTCCAATAGAGGTAAGAATCACTTTCATCATCAAAATCTGGATTAAATGAGTCATAAGTTAAAACGGGTTGGAATTTGGTGACTGCAGTAGGACGCCATACTGCAAGGAAAAACGTTTGAGCAAATGTCATGCCCGGATCGAGTATTAATGTAGATTCATCAGTTTCAAGTGCTACCCAAGCTCCATCGTTATTAGAAATATCTGGAATATCATATTGGAATGCAGGCCAAGCTACCGGCGCTGACAAATTTGGTAGGAATGGAGTGGCTCCCATGACTGCAGGATATACTGTGAAGTTAAGGGTTCCCGAAGAAGGCCCCCAGATAAACAGCCAAAATTTGTCAATGGCGACCGGAAAGGTTGGAATTTTGAATCCTATAAAGATTGGTTGATCAACACCCAATCCGGATAAATAGGGTGCGCCAGGATCCCAGGGGTCATGATCTTCAACTACTAACTGCATTCCTCGTGCTTCGATTCGTGTGAAATTAGTACTTTCATAATACATGAAGTCCTTTTCACCTGAGATAATGAAATCTGAAGTTTGGTTTCGGTTGATATAGGTTCGTGACTTATCCCAATACATGATAACCGTTTTTGGAATGTGACTAACTTCAATAAGTGAATCAGGAGCTTCTGGAAGAGTAGGTTGAGGTCTATTTGCGACTTGAGAACTCGGAGCTTGATCTGGCTTTAGGATATCTGAGTTGCGTGTTGAAGAATCATTAAAAACAGGAGAATCAGATTGTGCAGATAATAGAGGGGCATTAGTGGTATCATGGATTCCGCCTAAGGGGAAAATAGGCATTAGGGTAAATATAATGGAGACTACTAAGAATATGGGAAGGATTTGTTTAAACCTCATTAAAGCCACCTCAATTGGCGATTATTTCTAAGGCCGCAAGTAAGGATTGCAATAACCCTGTTGAGAGCTGGTTTCCTCCTCAGAGTCTACCTAGAGCCGTGAAATACGCGTTCTTAAGTATTTGTCTAGATGGTGAGTAGAAG
>JABXGX010000328.1 GCA_016550405.1 archaeon
CATCAGATTGGGATCGGCAATAGTGTCGTGAGCCTTGGAGAGCGCATTCTTCACTACCAAACGCAATAAAGCGCAGGGTCCATCGAGGAGTAGTCTGGGCAAAAATTCTAGCGAGCTCTAAGAGAATCGCAGTTCCCCCCGCGTTATCAGTCGCACCGGGAGAATAAGGGACGGAATCGTAATGGGCCGAAAGTGTAATGGCCTCTGATTCACGTCCAGGGATTTCACCAACAACATTGAAACTTTCTGATTGGAGAATGGTCACATCTGCTTGAATGGTCACATCACGGGAATTCGCTAATAGCTTCGCTCCATCTCGATAATTTATCGAGATAATTGGAGGAAGAAGATCAAAATCACCTGTGTTTAAACCCGAGTAAATAAACCCCATTGGAAGCTTAGCTGGAATTCCAGGCTCGTATGTAACATGAATGATACCACGAACTTTGGCCTGGATAAGATCGTGTACCACTTCTTGGGAGAAATCTCGTGTGTATAACACAACTATTTTGTCTGTGAAATAATCTAACTCATCGGCCGTGGGGTTCCAGCTCCAAGAGGTGTACTTGGCGAGTGGAGCGGTTATTCCTTCTTCTTCGGTTGTTCCAGACAAGCCGAAGCTTAATCCTTCGAATGTACGGTTACCAAACTGGATATACGCCTTTTTCTGACGGCTTGTAAGAACGGGAAAAGCTTGTGCATGAACCTTCTCTAGCTCATGCTGAATCAACTGATTACAGAGATACTCCTTCGTTGTTATGGTACTCTCCAATCCTTGCACTCTTTCACCAATAGTGTGAGCTAATTGATGACAAACCCTGAATGCCTGTGAACCCGAAAACCTAGTTTTCGACGTCATAATGACAGAATACCTGCCCCTCAATAAATACTAATTCACAGGGCTAGAATCAAATACCTAAGGGAAAACAGCTTTTAACCCTTAAACTTCTAGTATAAAACAGATTATTGCCCCTAAGACTCCGTTTTCGGTTTTGCTTTTGTTTTCGTTGTCTTTTTAGCAGGTTTTTCTGCCATCTGAACAATGACCTTATGGAGTACCGCTAGCCGCAGCACGTCTCCTTTTTTTAAACCAGCACTTTCGATAAGCCAATCCGGTAATTGAACCATATTACCCTCTAAGACGTGGGCATTGAACTCGATCATATAACAGTCACCTGGGTCTTTGCACTCTTTTACACCTTAGATTTTCAGTATTTAAAACACTCCAGCCTCTCTGACCGTTCTCAGATTCTCTGCAATGTTCGAAAACCGCAAAGGAAAGCTCTTTTTGATGAGTTGACACCCAATCGCCTAGTAGTGATCTATATGGCAACACTTCCCTATGTCCAAACTAGCGTCTTTGTTGATGACCGCTACACCTTTGGGGGCAATCAGCTTGCCACCTTCTGGGATACACAAGCCAATTCTTTGCTAACTCAAGATATCATGCAAGGTATTGCTCTAGAGATGAACTTTTCTGAGACAACTTTCTTTGAACCCTCCTCACTAGATTCCTGCTCTTATAAAGTGCGCATTTTCACTCCGGCTCGTGAAATTCCCTTCGCGGGGCATCCCACCCTCGGAAGCGCATTTGTACTTAAACACACTACACTCCTTGACTCCACAGTTGAACAAACTAATCTCGAGCTTGGAATTGGTAAAATCCCTGTAGAGTATATCACCACCGATACTGTTCGAATGATTCAACCTGCACCCCAATTCCTGACGAAACTGACAAATCCCAAGGAAATCGCTGCAACCATGGGGCTTCCCCCATCAGCAATCTTAACCACCCATCCCATGCAATACGTGGCAACTGGCACTCCCTTTCTGATAGTCCCGCTCATTTCTCTTGCAGCGGTTCAACAGGTCCAACCCGATGGTCCCGCAATACTACAAACGCTCAGGGACCAAACGACTGCAAAAATCGTCATCCTCAGCACTGAAACCGTAAATGACGACTCAGATGTCCATGTCAGAATGTTTGCTCCTGATGTTGGCGTCCTTGAAGATCCCGCTACAGGGAGTGCCGCAGGACCCATCGGAGCCTACATCGATCATTATCAACTCCTACAAGGTGCCACAAGAGGCACCCCAATTCGTATCGAACAAGGTTACGAACTCAATCGCCCTAGCCAACTTATAGCTGAAGTCGTTGGCAAAAAAGAGCCCGAAAACGTCTTAGTCTCAGGCAAAATTAAACTCATAGCCGAGGGGACCTTTTACGTGGAGGTTTGAAGCCTACAGGGTTTGAGTTGAAAAAAAGTGCAAGATACAATTCGTCCTCCTCCAGAATCCACAGAACTCCGCGAAGAAGTCTATCAGTATTTCGTCAAGCTATTTGGAGCCACACGAACACAAGCCCTAGCCTCCGCTTTAAGTCAGCCAGGAAACTTCTTTTTTCTCCGCACCAACTCACTCCGAACCCATGACCAACAGTTGATTCAACAACTGCAGGACGAAAATATCGCCGCTACTATTTTGTACCCCAAATTAGGCACGGTCGCCATTCCCATTCGAAAAACTGGTCCAGTACCGTTGCATGATAAATTAGTTGTTGCGGATAAAGCAAGCAGTGAAAATGTACTTCTTGGTAGTCATCTTTATCGTCCAGGCGTCAAGCGACTTGATCGCTTCTCCAAAGGAGATCTCATCACTGTAATTAGTCCTAAAGGGCATATCGTGGGTAGTGGGATTGCCTGTGATGATAGTTCCAGAATCGCCCATAGAAAACACGGACAGGTTGTGAAAATCCTTGACTCTTATTATAACGTGCCAAGTATCTCGGATCTCGCAGCCTACAAGGACGGGTTCTTCTACTCTCAATCCCTTCCTGCAATGCTTGTGGCCCCAATCCTCGATCCACAACAAGGCGAAACCATCATCGACTTTTGTGCCGCACCGGGCGGAAAAAGCACACATGTTGCCCAACTTGTCAAAAATCAATGTCGCCTGATCGCCGTCGATCGCTCCGAGCGACGAATAAACCACTTACTCTCTGAAGCGAACCGACTCGGGATAAGTTGCCTAGCTCCCTTCGTTGGGAGAGCCAAGGAGTTTGTGGCTCAAAATCCCACACTTAAAGCAGACCGTGTTCTTGTTGATCCCCCTTGCACCGCTCTTGGGGTTCGACCCCAACTGTATGCTGAAACCACTCTTATACAAATACAAAGCACGGCGTCTTATCAGCGCATGATCTTAGATTCCGCTGTGTCAGCCCTCCGTCCTGGTGGCTACTTAGTGTATTCAACTTGCACACTCACCATTGAAGAAAACGAGCATAACATCCAATACCTCACCGACACCTATAGTCTAACGCTTGAACCCCAAACACCCTTTCTTGGCTCAAAAGGGCTAGCAGGAGACTCTGCAGTAAAAAATGGTGTCCAACGATTTTATCCGGACCAGCACGGATTCCCAGGATATTTTATCGCAAAACTTCGAAAACCAGAAACTAAGGTTTAAGGCTACCAGCCCTCTTTCCCAATTAATGGTACAAACGCCACCGACATTTCGCGACGAGTTTTGATTTTCTCCTTTTCTGTCTTAGAGACCAGGGTTAACTCCTGCCAAAATTGCTGTTTCCCTACGGGAATGAGTAATTTTCCACCCGGTTTCAATTGATCAATTAAGGGTTGAGGGATATGTGGTGCCGCTGCAGCTACCATGATGCGGTCAAAGGGGGCTTCACTTGGTAACCCGAGCGTTCCGTCTGCCTCGATTACGGTCACTCGGTCACTATATCCAGCTTTCTCCAGATTTTCCTTAGCGAACTCAACCAGCGAAGGTTTTCGTTCAACTGTGAAAACATGACCAGATGGGGGGTGTTCCGTGGGGGAGACGACTTCAGCCACTAATGCTGCGTGATACCCAGACCCGCCCCCAATCTCTAATACTTTCAAGCCTTCTTTCAGATCTAGCAATTCAAGGTAGATTAAACACATATGAATAGCAGATATGGTCTGCCCCTCGCCAATGGGTAATGGTGTATCAATATATGCATCTCGAACAAGATGGTTAGGCAAAAATAGTTCTCGAGGGACCATTCGATATGCGCGTATCGTCTCAGCCTTTTTCACTGTACGTGAAGCGGTTAATCGTCTAAGAGTTCTCTCTTTTTGATCGAGATCTGCCTTCACGTTATCTGGAGACGTGTAATCACCCACATATCATACCCGTTATTTGAAACTATTTGTACCCGCCCTACTAAATAATCCCCTATGGTTCTTACCGAAGCGAACCGATTCACATTTACAGCTACCGGCCATCCCAACATCCAAGCTACTCATAAATCCACATTTGAAGTGACAATGGCGCCGGACCTTTCTTTGCAAGGGGACTGTATCATCGGTGTCAATGCTTCGCACAGTGCACAGCAAATTAACTCACTCCTCGGAGATGCACTACGACACCCTAAATCCCATCTTCTCACTTATCTCTCAAACGGACCAATAACTGAGTGTATCCAAGGTTATGGTTCTCCACAATTAATCTTACAATCTCCAACCTCGCTAGTGTGGCGCACAAGCGATTACGTGGACGACCGAACTATTGCTATACGTTGTAACAAAGCTGCCAGAGATCTCAATCGTCGATTAATCGAATCACTGCAACAACCTGACAGTACTCTTCAAGTGACACTGGTTCTTTTTCTTGGAACTACTTGAAGGTCGAGGACAACCTGTTCCTCATGGGGTGCAGCAGGACGAACCACCCGAACTGTAGTTATTTTAGCTTTTAATCCATACTCGGCTAGCTGTTCCAGTACCTGGGTTTCAAGGGTAGTCTGGGGTTGGGACTCTGTTGTGATACCATAGAAATGGATGACTCCTCCCCCTCGTTTCAGTGCTTTCGCCGCAGCGTCGAGAAAGGAAAATGCGTAATTGGGTAGATTCATAATTACGCGGTCGGCTTTTCCTGTTAACTGGTTGTCAATAATAGTACGGGTATCACCGACCAGTGGTGTAATTTTCCCTACCAGTCGGTTGAGTTCGAGACTTCTTCGTAAACATTGGATAGCTTGAGGATTGATGTCGATGGCATAGACATGAACATTTTGGCGCTTTGCCGCTAGGAGCGCAAAGGGGCCTACTCCAGTAAACATGTCTACAATGACTTCGCCTGGTTGTATCAAACCAGTAACACGGTTATGTTCTGTTCCTAACCGCGGGCTAAAGTACGTTCGAGTGACATCGATAGCAAGTTTAACCCCATATTCAGTGTGAACTGTCACTCTTTGATCCTTCCCGGCTATCAAGCGGAGTGGGCGAAGTCGATGCACACCCTTAACGCCTCCTTCCTTAGCGTACACCGTGTGTACTCGAGAATTCACCACCATAATTGCTTCGCCGATTCGGGTAACATATGCCTTCAGGGCCTCGTGTAATTCGACAACGGCAATCTCACCAATTATATCAAAGGAGTGGGGTAGCCACTCATGTAATTCCTTGGGGAGAATGCCTTCTAACGCTGCACTAAGGTCAGATGGTTTTGTTGGTAGGGGTTCGAGATCCCTTTCGAGTTGCTTGTAAGAACCGATTTCTTGAGACACTATAGCTAGCTCTTGTGCCGTCAGCTTGCGGAGAAGGGGAAAGTAAAGGTGGGTTCCCGTTTTCGTGATAGGAAATGTTGGGTCGAAGAGGTCATGGTCAACCAAGAATTGGCGAAACTGTTCGCCGAGGGTTCGGTCAACTTGGATGCAGACTTTTTTCATGGCTTTGGCCTACTCGGTCGTCGAGGGGGGAAGCGATGTCTCATCAGAGTGGGGTTCCCGAAAAATCTTCACCCGGGTGGGGGTCAGGATGATATAGCGGTTACCTAGCTGTCCAATGTCTCCGTCTACGCTAATACAGACTGCTCGAAGCTGTTCTACGGCTCGTCTCAATTGCAGCTGTGATTCTGTGCCCTGCTGAACGAGGGGGGAAACATCCATGACCACCATGTTCCCTTTCCTAACTTCCTCAGAAATGGGAGTAACATCCATTAAACCTGTAAGCTCCATAAACCGGACAAACATCGAAGCTGCTTCGATACTAGTACTAGGTGCTGCTTCTTTGGAATCAGCATGGGTGTCTTTGTCTTTCTTTTTTCGTCTAAATCGACTCAAACCGAATCATCCTCCGACGATTCTACAACTCAAGGATGAAATGAGAACTGTAAAAATCCTTCGCCCTACCCCTCCGAGAGCTCCTTAGCTAGCTTCCATACCTGGTCACCCACGTAATGGAGCGTTTCGAGGGCGCGCCCTTTTTTTGATGCCAAAATACCTTCAGGCGAAAGAAGCATGCGACCAACCGCAATAGGTACACGGTTCTTCTGATCGATGACGACAGATAAATTCCCAACTTCAAGCTGGTTGTTCACACTCACGATTCCGGGTGCCATAACATCGGCTCCATTTGCAATGTGTGGTACCGCACCCATGTCAACTACTACTTGAGGGAGTTGCACATTGTCAGCGATTAGGGCTGGTAATCCAGGGATCAACTGGGTTTGCAGGGTGAAAAGCCATAATTCGCCGTCAACAAAGTACAACTGAGATTTATCTTCCAAGATGAAACGCTCAACCGATACTTTCCTAGAAGATGAATCGCGTAGTACTCGATGGATGAGGCTGGGCTGTTCTTCGAGCTTATCTAAAAGTTGTCGAAGCTCTTTTGTCCGAAGTTGGGTCCGGTGTTTAATACGCATAACCTTGCACCATTTCTCTAAATGAGTAGCAAACTTTTTTAAGGTCTCTTAGGCATGCCAACTGCAATTAGCAGGCAGGAGCTTGAGCTGTGTCAGAACATCGTCCTATGGATTTACTTGGTCGGTCGCTTAATTCACAAGTCCTTGTGAAACTGAAAGGTGACAGAGAACTACGTGGACGTCTCCGCGGATACGATCAGCATCTGAACCTCATCCTCGATGATGCTGAAGACCTCAGTGAACAACCCCCCCAAGAGCTGGGGACCGTGATTCTTCGTGGAGATAACGTCATCCTCCTTTCGCCTTCCGGAAAATCCCCTAATAAAAAAGCAGAGAAAAAGAACAAGTGATGAACAATGGGTAAAGGAACACCCGCCTTTGGTAAAAAGAACAAGAAGACGCACATTCGCTGTCGGCGCTGCGGACGCCGATCCTACCATGTCAGGAAGAAACGATGCGCTGCCTGTGGCTTTGGAGTCTCAAGCCGCATCCGGAAATACAGCTGGGCACGCAAAGACTACACGCGAACCCGCCTCGTCTAATCTCCTTCTGTGGGCCGGTAGATCAGCGGTAGATCGCCGTCTTTATCGGTATAATGCTGTTATACCGGTGACGAAGGCATGGCGGAGGCCCCGGGTTCAAATCCCGGCCGGTCCACCATTCTCCTCTCGGTTGTCTGTGGTGGACACAAAAACATTAATACCTACTATGTCATCCCAATGGCGCAACACTAACGAGCCCGCTTGGAGGGTTTTTGTATGTCACCGGTATTTTACTGGAAAAAATTAGATGATGGTGCTCTCCTTATCCTAGCAATGGCGATTTTCGGTGCTGTTCAAGTCTATCTCTCCTATCTCGGCGCGATGGTCTTTCTAATCATCTCCTCGCTTGTCCTTACCCTTGTTCCTCTTGGAGTAGTCCTCGTGCTCGCAACAGCAACCGCGCTACTTGCTGAATTGATGGGCTCTCGCTTTTTCCCATACCATGCACCCCGTGGAACACCTCCTGCTGGTCCCACCCGATTATACCTCCGCCAGCTTGGCATCGTTATGTTTGCTACCGCCCTCGTGCTGGGTCTGTGGGCGGTGTTCTATTACCTCATATTCACCTTCTCCCCTTTCACCCATCTCGCCTATCTTGTTGGATACATCGTCTCCAACGTGGCTGCCGCCCTCATCGCGTTAATCCTCATCACGCTCCTAGATTTTCTTTTAGGCTCTTAACTCATCGTCATGCAAAACTAAGATACTGAAAGTGGTGCCGACGGCGTGATTTGAACACGCGACAACGGGATCTTCAGTCCCGCGCTTTCGGAAAGCAGCGCATAACTCGCAGGTTAGGCTCCTCCCGGGCTAAGCTACGTCGGCAACGGTGTGGTGGGCCGGCCGTGATTTGAACACGGGACCTCCGCCGTGTCAGGACGGCGTCATAACCAACTAGACCACCGGCCCAATGCCGTGGATTACCTACGGGGTCAAAATCCTCACACGCGCCTTAATATCTTTTTCCGTGAACACAAAATCCCTTGTCACCGTAAGGTGCGCACCCATTCCTCGTGTAAGGAAGGTTGTTCGGGGGCACCCGGAACGGCTTGGAACTCCGTCTCCAACTCTTGGACAATTTTGGCTAACCGCCCCTCAGTAGCAACGCAATCAAGGATGCCTTCATCAAAATCGAAGGTCATAGGTGGAAAGCTAATCCGATGCATCAAGGTGATGAGCACACCATTTAACTCCACTCCAATCGCGTAGATGCGGAGGGCTCGAAGCCACTGAGCCGGATTATTCGCGATATCGCCCTCGAAGGGGGCAACGTGGTATACTGGCTCAAAGGTCACGATGGCTGCGCGACGGGCAAAATCCAAGAATTTTTGGTAGTCGTGGACTTCCACAGGGGGAACGTATTCCATTTGATCATTTTCCATGGGCTCTACCTCCATTTAGGTGAGCTCTCCCACCCCATTGTTTCCAGTGGAGCGACGATGGCTCCAGCGTTCATGGGGTGAACGGGAAACAGTGATAACAAGTTATACTTATAGATACTTACTTATAAATATTGTTATTACGCTGAAATTATAAATAAATGCTAATAACAATGTGTGTAAAACTAAATAAACGGTCTCTTAGACCCCTTTCAGCCTTCATTTGAGCTGAATCCTATCTATGATCAATACAATCGAGAAAAAGAGGGATTGGTGCGGTCGCCGGGATTCGAACCCGGGTATTCGGCGTTGAAGGCCGAAATCATAACCACTTGACCACGACCGCTACAACCCGCAGGGGAGATATGGATTCGCTTAAGTGTTTCCATTTTCAAATGAATAGTGTTCGCTTAAGGAACCACGATAGCCAAAACCAATAAAAAGGGCGACGGATTCTACAAACCTTCGTGCGCTGTTGGTCTAGTGGCTAGGACTCCAGCCTGCCACGCTGGGTGCCCGGGTTCAAATCCCGGACAGCGCACCACTTTCCCATTTTCTTATTCGGTGTTAAGTATGCGAGTACGCGGGAGTCGCCGATGGCGAGCCACAGTGGTCCAGCATCTCCGGACTCTCTTCGAGAGGGCTGAAGCGGTTGCGCCACAAGATCCTGCGCTTGCTCAGCGTTATGTGCAATCCGCCCGACGTATTATGATGCGCACTAGAGTCCGGCTACCCCAAGAATTGCGGCATCGGTACTGTCATCGTTGTGAACATTATTTTCGTCCCGGTATTAATGCACGGGTACGCCTTCGTAACGCCGGTAGGAATAAGTCCCTGGTTATCACTTGCCTTTCCTGTGGTAATCGCCGCAAACTCCTTTGGAACCAAACGCGAGGAACCAACCATGCCAACTAAAGCTGATCTAGCTCGGATTTGGGCAGAAGAAAAACCGGCTGTCCGTATCGGTAAAAACGGATTGGACGCAGGAATAATCGAAGAAGTCAATCGCCACCTGAAAAAACGAAAAGTAATCAAAGTCAAATTTCTCAAAACCTCAACAAATTCAGTTGGTTTCGATGAACTGGTAGCCCAGCTAGCGAATCTAACCTCCAGCAAGGTCTGGGGTCAGCGAGGGTTCGTAGTCATTCTTGCCCGATAACCGTGGTTATAGTTCCAAAGTAACTACGAAAGAATTTTAAGGCTCTCATCGTGTATCTCAGCCGACTCGTCGGCGAGTCGATTCTCTATACGCCGTGGGGTCTTTATCGTGTCTACTGTATTTGATGTTCCTGCAGAGCAACTGATTCCTCGCATTGCCGAGGAACTCAAGAAAGCAAAAGAAGTTACCCCGCCGGAATGGGCTACCTACGCCAAGACAGGTGCCCATAAAGAAAAACCCCCGATCGATGCCAATTGGTGGTATACCCGGTGTGCTTCGATTCTTCGACGTCTCTACGTGAAAGGCCCAAGTGGTACTGCACGACTTCGAACTGCTTATGGAGGACGACAACGCCGAGGGGCACGTCCCAACCATTTCTCGAAAGGAAGCGGGTCCATCATTCGAACGGCACTCCAACAACTCGAAAAGGCAGGACTCGTCGAACACGACAAAGGTACAGGACGTCGCCTTTCCCATAAAGGGCGATCCTTCTTGGACAAATTAGCACACATGATGCGAAAACAGGATGCGGGATAAAACAACACGGAGATTTACGCCTTGAGCGAAGATGAACTAAACGAGCTGCGAAAACGGAAAATGGCTGAACTCCAACAACAAGCTTTAGCCGAAGAACACGTCGCAGCTCAAGAAGCCGAAATCCGCGCCCAACGGGCCGCAGTTCTACGGCAGATTCTCTCACCCGAAGCTCGATCACGGTTAAGCAATCTTCGCATGGTGAAACCCAAGTTTGCTGAGCAACTGGAAAATGAACTCATTCGCTTGGCATCCACGAATCGCTTACCTGAAATTCCAATTACCGACAAGACGCTGAAGACCATGCTTGCTCAAGTCGCAGGACGTCAGCGCGATACAAAAATCCAATTCAAATGAAAGGTGGCATTGATGGCACGTAACAAACCACTGGCAAAGAAACTACGGCTTGGCCGTCAGTTGAAATCAAACGTTGGCGTTCCCGCCTGGATTATGGTCAAGACCAATGGCAAAATCCGCACCCATCCCAAACGCCGAAATTGGCGACAATCTAAGCTCAAACCCTAAAACTAAAAGGAGATTACCCAGGAATGACAGAAAAAGACGATGCACTAGCCGACTCGCTCGGGGTCCCCGAAGTTGCAGAAGAAATCGTGGTCGAACGCCTTTACACCATCCCCCTGGGTAAAGCCTACCAAGCCGTACGCAAGAGACGAGCTAGGCGCGCTGTTAACCTTGTTAAAGCCTTCATAATCCGACATATGAAAGTCGAAGATGGCGCCGACCTCACCATCGACACCTCCCTGAACGAATACCTTTGGACCCGTGGTATAGAAAAACCACCACGCCGTGTTCGCGTCAGAGCTACCAAAGATAGGGATGGATTGGTCAAAGTCTTCCTTGTCGAAGGATAGCGCCCACATTTTCTCAACCGGATTAGACGAATTTCTCAGTGTGGCCTTCTAGATGAGTGGCAAAATACAACGCTTCGATTTTGACGGCAGTTCAAATATCGGTGCGTTTTGTCGGGCAACGGATCACTGGCTTCTCCAAGCTCCAAGCAATGAACCCACGACAAAGGGACTAGTGGACCTTTTTGAGAAACAACCCATTCGAACTACCATAGGTCAAAGCACACTTGTTGGAATTCTTACAGCTGGAAACCAAAATGGACTTTTAGTGCCCCATATAGTTCTCAATGAAGAGGTGGCTGCACTTGAAGCTTCTCTGGATATTCCTCTTTTCCAGCTGAATTCAAAACTCACTGCACTTGGTAACCTCATCCTCACTAATGACCGTGCTGCACTCGTTAGTCCCAAATTTTCTTCGACCGATATCAAAGCCATTCGTGACACACTTGGAGTCGAAGTCGAAGCTAAAACCATTGCCGGGTCAGATTTAGTCGGATCTTATTGTGTCGTAACCAATCAGGGGTTACTGGCCCATACAGATGTCACGGAAGAAGAACTCGAATGGTTGGCATCTTTCTTTGGAGTTGAAGCTGAGATGGGCACAATTAACTGCGGAGTCCCCTACATCTCCATTGGACTTCTCGCCACCTTGAAAGCAGCCGCAGCAGGATTTGAGACAACCGGACCCGAACTCATGCGTATTACTGAAGCCTTCTTCTGAGCTTCCCATTGCCTGTGGAAAGAATTAAAATAGACCTGACTATTCGATGGATGTCTGCACATCTTAAGAAGGCTGGTTAGAATGTCAGTACAAGTGTACCG
>JABXGX010000329.1 GCA_016550405.1 archaeon
AGTCTAGTCGCGTAGAAAGTATTGTCAGCATAGATTTGTCGAGAAAAATATTGACGGTCAGCAAGATATATAGACGGCGCCCAGCGGTACATATGAACGTGGTCCAAATACTAGCCTAGAAGGGTAGGGCTATGGAAAAACGCAAAATCATGCGGCTAGGCAAATCCTCTCTCGTCGTCTCCATCCCAAAAAGCTGGGCAAGTAAATACAAACTTGACTCCTCAGACCACGTCATTCTTATTCCCCAACGCGACGGATCTCTTGCCGTTTATCCGGTTAAGGAATTTTCTGACGAACCTTCCAAACAAGAAATCATGATTGATCCCGAAGATGAACCGGGAATTCTCGAACGACGCCTAATTGCCGCATATCTCAACAATTTTGGCATCATCCGAATTCGCTCTCGGGGTGTATTCACTCCTGAACAACAAGCCTTAGTCCGAAAACGTGTTCGTATGCTCACAGGACTACAAATCATCGACGCTAGCACCAACGAAATCGTCATTCAGTCCCTCATGAAACTCAATCAATTGGACCTCCCAAAGAGCATGCGCTTAGCCCATCGCATCACCTCCACCATGCTTGTGGATGCTCTTTCGGCTCTTCAAATCCGTGATGTAGAACTCGCTAAAACAGTCATCGGACTTGATGAGGATGTTAACCAGTTCTACTTCTTAGTCTTCAAACAGCTTCGAGCGGCCTTACTTGATCCCCGGTTCATGAATGAACTCAGCATCGACTCCATGGATTGCCTCACCTACCTCATGTTTATCCAGCGTATAGAAAATGTAGCTGACCATGCAAAGAACATTGCTGAGGCGGTAATATCACTTGGCAATGAAGAATGCCCCAAAGACTTACTCAATCTAGCTCTCAAAACTGGAAACCACGTCCACCGCATTTACGCCATGGCTGCCGAAGCCATGCTGATAGGTGATGATAAAGCGGCAAATCATGTCATCAACGAAATCGATCATTTCGTGCCCATGCGCCAACAAGCCGAAGAACTCATGGAAAAGCACCTCGTCAAGCTCTGCGAGCAAATGCTTCCTAAACTGACCCCTGAAAGTTGTGCACTTTTTGGGCCTCACCAAAAGGCGATGTTCTGCTTAGAGAACATCTTCGAAGCCTTCGGCAAAATTCTTGAGCACGCTTGTGCTATTGCTGAGATTGCTATTGATCGTGCCTTGGAACACGAAAGCCGCTGGCCAGTAAAAGAAACGCCTACAAAATCTGCGAAGAAGACAACGAAATCAGCTAAAACTGCAGCCTAACCCGTTTTTCAGTCCAATAATCCCGAAACCAAAATGTAAAGGGCGTTAACTAGTCAAATACTTCTGGTTGTTAGATTTATTTCTGAGGTTACTTGCGTGGGTTCCAAACCTCCCTATAACATTCGACCAACAGACATCGGCAGCTTTCCCCTCGTCGAGATCAATATGCCACAATACATTCAAGGAGCTGCAGACCTTGAAGATGGAAAACGCACTGAAGCTGCCACCTATTTCACCCAACAACACAATACCATATTCACACGTAAAATCCAAGCCCTGGGACCCCAAGACAGTGTTCCCTGTTATGTGCAAAGCAGCGTCACTCGGGATATGCTCACGCAATTTCTCGATCCCATTGTCCGTCATGGTTCAGGGCTTGAAAAGCATGATGATACATACCATTGGGATGGCACCTTGATTCAAGTGCCACAAGCACGTGCCCAAGTCGCTGAACTTCTTGCCCTTCAACACGGGGCAAAAACCATCTGCGAGGATCTAGGTATCGAACGCATCGAATATCGAGCTTGTATCACCGGGCCCTTCGAGTTGGCTACTCATCTTTGGCGAAGTATGGGGGTCGGTCCCCGATACGACGAGGTCCTTATCGAAGCTTTTACTCCTATCGTCCAAGCCTATATGAACAATGCCCAAATCATAACAAAATACCTTAAGCCCCTTGTCATAACCCTCGATGAACCTTCAATTGGGGTAACAGGCGTCGGAGACCCGTTCATGGATGTGGAATCAGACCCTAAATTAGCCCATCTAATTCACACATGGAACTCTGTTCTATCAGTTGTTCCCTCTCAATATTTTCGGGGTTTGCATCTCCATGCTTCTCCTTACAATCAGCTCGGATACGCAAATTGGAACCTCCTTGAAGCCCATCTTGGTGTCATTGTCTCCAAAGCTTGGTTACAAGAACATGATAAATTCATACGGGCTGCTATTCTCCAAACCGAAGGACCTATGATCCCTGCGAAAGCTGACCTCCGATCTGCCTGGGATGCAATCCAAACTGGACACTTTCAACCCTATCTACAGCCACCCGAAGAAATGCAACAATACCTAATACAGGTGATTAACCGGTACGGCCCTGATCGTGTTCCTTTCGCTGGTCCTGAATGCGGACTCGGATCTTGGAATTGGAAATATGGCGACAAAATGGTTCTCGCCAATCTAAGGACCATGCATCAAATCATAACAACGTTTAATCAAAAACAAAAGGTAAGTTCTAAAGAAAGTATCTGAAAATTTAATATGTGTAAGGTGAGATATCATAACTTCAATTCTGTTTTTCCCTTTATGGTTCTTATTCTTCCTTTGTGGAAAAATTATCCTTACCTTCGCATATGATTACCGACAAACGAAATCCACAAACTTGAACAAAAGTTGGGTACATTGGAAACATGCACTTATTCTCGCCGTCACCGATTTTTTCCTCTTTCTTTCGTTATTTTTTGGGTTTCTTTGTCCGACGGTTGTCGATGCAGTAATTTTGAAACAGGCGATCTACTCTTTCATAATCTTCTCCATCACCGCCGTAATTTGGATTTTTTATATATCCAGTCAACAGCCCTTTCAACTATTTATTTGGAGTCTGGGCGTCTTCGGGACAGGCCTTGTCCTTCTAGGATTAGCAAATCTAGCAACTACAATTGCTTGGGGAGTGCAACTTTCATTATGTTACCTAACGACAATAATTCCCATCCTTATTGGATTATTCCTAATAATTCTAAGTGGAACCTTCCTCATGGTTAATCAACTAGGACAAAACTAGAGTGAATCCAATTCCGAAAATATAATGAAGAATGGCTCACGTCCTATGGAGCTCATACAAATGAGGTTTCAGTTGATTAGGTCTACTTGCCAGCAACCTCGATGAGGGGGGGAATTAACTCCTCCCACTTTACAGCCATAATATGGCACCCAGCAGCTTGAGTCGTCTTCCGAATTTCTTTGATGATTTCACCAAAATACTCGACATTCATTTCTGCAATCTTTTGTTTACGCTTCGGCTTGTCTTCGATTGATCCTAATTCCTTTAATTGCTGAAGAAGATCGGGTGGAATTGTTACACCGGGGACGAAATCATCCATCCACTTACCTATCTTATAGCTCTTTAGAGGAAAGA
>JABXGX010000061.1 GCA_016550405.1 archaeon
AAGGCTGACGACATCCGTGAAGACATTAAGGCCCTCATGTATGGTAAGGCCCTCATACCCGAATCACGAGGGGACATCATGGGACTCGTGGAGGCAATTGACCACATTCCAAGAATCTTCGAGCTGCTGCTTCATATGATTAGAACGCAAAAGCTGGTTATTCCTGACTTCATCGTACCAGATATCAAGGAGTTAATCAGGGTCTCTCTTGAAAGTTGTCATCTAATGTACAAACAGGTTAAGGCTCTATTCACGAAAAGTGATGAACTAAAACCTCTGGTTTCCTCGATTGATCACAATGAAAGCCATTGTGACCATATCGAGCGCCGTATCATATCCAAAATTTTTGACTCTGATCTCGACCCATTCCAAAAACTGCAACTGAAGGAAATGATAATCCATATGGGTGAGATTTCGGATCAGGTTGACCGCGTCTCTAAACGAATGAATATCATCAGTATGAAGAGGCGGGTATGATGGGTCCTCTTTTGGGTGGGATCTTTCTTGGCTGGTCTTTGGGTGCAAACGATGCGTCCAATGTCTTTGGTTCGGCTGTGGCCTCCAGAATGCTTAAATTCTGGACAGCAGCTGTTTTAGCTTCTGTCTTTGTGCTTCTGGGGGCTCTTTTGCAAGGCAAAGCAGGTATTGAAACGCTCAAAGACCTCACTCAATTGAGCCTTCAACAAGCAGTTATTTCTTCTGTAGCAGCAGCCATCACAGTAAGCATAATGACGATTCTGGGTCTGCCTGTTTCAACGTCCCAGGCGGTTGTAGGTGCAATTTTAGGAGTCGGCTTCCTCAACCACCAGATTAATTTGGCGGGGCTAGGAAAAGTTGTGGCATGTTGGTTTGGAACACCTGTCGGCGCTGTGGTTGTAGCGCTCATCGTGTACCGGGGGTTGGCCTTCTTCTATAACAGACTCAGAATCAATCTATTTCAGTCTGACATTTTACTACGCATATCTTTGATAGCAGCCGGATCGTACGGTGCCTATTCCCTTGGTGCAAACAACGTAGCCAATGTGTCTGCTGTTTTTGTCGGAGCTGGCTACTTAAGCGTATTTTCAGCCGTTTTGATTGGTGGCTTGAGTATCGCCTTTGGGATTCTCACCTTCAGCAAGCGAGTGATGGAGACGGTCGGTAAGAAACTCGTAATGTTAGATGCCTTTTCAGCTCTTGTAGTCCTTTTGGCTGAGGCCATTACTGTCCATTTCTATGCGCTTGTTGGGGTTCCTGTCTCAACATCCCAAGCAGTGATCGGAGCAGTCTTAGGTGTGGGTATTATCAAAGGTATTAATACCGTCAGTGGCCCCACCTTGGTAAGAATACTCATCGGTTGGTTTCTCACCCCCGCAGTTGCGAGCTTCATTGCAACCGCTCTTGACTTTGTAATCCATTTACAATATTTGCCTCATCGTTAAACAGAATTTATTTAATATACTCTAACTAAAGTATCGCACATGAATTAGTGGTGGAAAATTGTCTTAATTTCCTGCAATTACTGCCTTTTTAGTAGTAAGGCAGCTCCGA
>JABXGX010000062.1 GCA_016550405.1 archaeon
AACTAGCCTATGCCGGTGTGACCGAAAAACTGGCAGACATCAAGGTTCCGATTCGCGGACAATATTTACGGGTTATTCAAGCCGAACTTTCACGCATCCAAAGCCACCAAATGAACCTTGGTTTTGGCGGAGCCGCATCAGGCTTTGATACCATCGAACGCTTAATCTGGGGCGACCGCGACCATGTCCTCCTCCTTCTGGAAGAACTCACCGGGGCACGGATCTACCACATCTTCAACACCATTGGTGGTGTCCGCCGCGACATTCAACCCGATTTTCAAGATAAAGCCAAACACCTCATCAATTATCTCCGCAAACGCCTTCACATCTACGATGATCTCTTATTCCACAACAAAACCTTCATCGATCGCACCCAGAATCTCGCTCCGCTCTCCCAGACCACCGCAATTGAAAATGATGTCACGGGTCCCAATCTCCGGGCAACCGGCGTCGAGTTCGATGTTCGAACTGCCACCCCTTATGAAGCGTACCAAGACATCGGGGTAAAGGTTATCACCGGAACTAACGGTGACGCCCACACTCGATTTCTCTGCCGGCGACAAGAAATTGAAGAAAGCCTCAACATCATCGAACGAGCATTAGACAAGTTACCACACGGGCCCGTCTGTGAAACTCAAACCCCAGATGGCAAAAAGATCACTTGGCGCCTAAAAATTCCCTCCGGCGATGCTTTTTATTGCATAGAAGGCGGTCGCGGAGAACTGTGTTTTCATGCAGTCAGCAATGGTGAAAACACGCCATACCGCGTGAAAGTGCGAGGACCCACGTTTGGAGCCATCCTCGTCATGTTCCCCAAATTACTCCAGGGTGTCAAAATCGCTGACGTTCCAGTCATTTACTGGAGCCTCGACCAATGCCCCGCAGACCACGATCGATAATCTCAACGTCCTTTTCTCTCTTCTGTTGATTGGAATAGTGTATATGAGATAAGGAGTCTAGGTGTATCACTCAGGAAAATGGGTATTGCCCCAAGCTGGTAGGGCGACCATTCAGGATATAACTCAGGAATTCATTCGCTTGATGATTTTATGCCAATCCTTAGTGTCATGTAGAATATCGAACTCAGAGCAATCTTGAGTATATTCAAGATTGTGCCATCCTTGAGTGATTGCCTGGTTGAGGAGGTGGAGGGCTTTCTGTTTTTTCCGTAAGACTGCGGCGGCCTGTGCGGCTTGATGATAGTACCAATGGGAAACGGGTCCTTTGGCGAAGGCTTTTTCATAGCTGTCAAGGGCTATTGCAAAGAGGCCTTGGAGGAAGCGTCGCAGACCTGTTTCAGCGAGATGGGTGGCTTCGTCGATCATGCAGTAGTGCCACGTGTAATCTCGGCTTTTGGTGAACCCAACGTTTTCGGCGACGCCGATGGAGCCGTAGTTTTCGATGTTAGTGTGCCAGCCCACTTGTGAGTATCCGTGGGTGAGGGCGTAGTCGACGGTTGCGGCGGCAGTCAAGGTGGCGAGTCCACGGCGGCGGTATTCAGGTTTGGTACGTATGCCGATTTCACAGGTGCTTCCGCTGACGCAATCTGTGAGACTCCAGGAGACTACCTCATGGTTGTGTACGGTGCAGAAGCCAAAACCTTGCTTCCAGAAGGCATCGATTGAGCCCCAATTAATGCGCATCCAACTGAGAATATGCTCGGGGATCGCCATATTTTTTGAGTCAAGAAATGTTGGGTCTAGCTGATGGATGGAGAAGCCATTGGGTATCTTTTTTTGCCAGTCAATTTTCACCTCAGTGCAGGTGTAGTATAGGCGGGGGAGTTGCAGTGGTGGTCGAGTAGGGAAAATAGTATCGAAGTTAGTTTGCCAGCCCTCAGGATGGATGCATAGAACCAAGTCATCATCGTGTTCTCGAACAGTATCTCCCGTAAAAATAGTGTTGAGGATGTAATCACGTAGACCTTGGTTAAACGAGCCGTTTTGGGGGTTTCCCGCGAGATAGTAGCCTTCCACTGAGCAGATGAAAGCACTGGTGGGTGTTTTTGGGTTGTCGGCAAGTATCCGTCCTGGACTTGATCCATCAATAACAGCAGCTATGGTAAGCTGGTAGTCTAATGCTTTGAATAGGGATCGAACCCGTGGGTATTCTTCCTTTTTGAGTTCGACGATCATTACTAACTACACGTATTCTACTTCATTTTAAAGCATCCATCAAATCTCTTCTAGATAACACAACAATCATTGAATTCTGCCTAAAACTGTCATAATAAGCCTGAAAAGTGTCAGAATAGCACGATTCCAAACCTTGCCTGTTATTTTTGCTGCTGCACAGGTGCTGCCTTCTCTGAATACTTTCTGTTGTTCTGACAATTGCTCAACGGATTCAATGGAAAACTAGCCTTTTAAACACACTGAGGGATGCAGGAGAATAAACATGGAGCTGGGCAAGTGGCATGTGAAGATGATTGATTATGAAATTAAATGAGAGATATTATAAGAAGACAATGATATATGATTTCGCGGAGAACCCAACTTTTTGGAACATAATTTTTTATCAATCCATTCTAACAAGAGAAATTGAAGAATTCTAGAGATATTCTAACACTTTAAGCAATGGATTCAAGATAGTTGACCTTTGCGACCTAGATAAATAAGCCATCCAAAAGCACCAGAGTAAATAACGGCAAAGAAGAGTAATACAAATGGAAGATTCACTGAAACATAAATGATCTGATTAGCAACATTTCGTTCTGAAAATGACCCTTGTTGATTTATCTGAAGCCATTTGCCTAGGTTGGATAGTACACTTATTGGTTGGCTCAACTGATCCACGCAATATTGGCAGTAGAAATATTCTCTATCATCATGCCAATGATGTGAACGCCACATAACACATTCTACATTTTTCGGATGAAACGGATTCCATTCACTATCGGGGTGAAATAATGATAAGAGGTGTCCTAGCTCGTGTAGAAGACGGTTCTTTTCTTCCGAAAGGGAGTCTTTGGTGTGATACGATAATAGAATAGTAGTTCCATTCCAAGCATATCCTAAATGTCCAAAAACTGTCTCTTCATCTGTGTAATAGATATAGAGATTATTATTATCATCTGTACTATTCCGCATTAAAGGTATCGAAGATTCACTGAGATCCCATGGTTCATGTTCATCCCATAATGTGTAATTGGGTATTAGCGTTCG
>JABXGX010000330.1 GCA_016550405.1 archaeon
AAATAAGTGCTAGACCAGCTGCAACCATATCAAAAATAACACCAAACACAAAGGGTTCCATAATACATGGGACAAAATCATTACCTGAAGAGTCATGGCTAAGAAGGAAATATGACACGAGCTGGTTTCCTGAAGCAATCAAGCTAGATACCTCCACAGGACGGAGTATTGGATTTTATCTGGCTGAAGGAAATGTCGAAGGGACATCAATCCGGTTTTCGAATCTAGACAAATCAATCATCAATTCAATTGCACAAGATCTGAAATCTACCTTTGGAAAAGCATCCATTTTCAATCAAGGTGTTTTGCTTTGTCAATCAAGTTTAGCTAAGTGGTTCAAAGATAAATTTGGTTCTGGAGCGGAAGAAAAGGAAATTCCAAACCAACTACTTAGCACTCCTTATTCATTCAGATGTGCATTATTGTCAGGGTATTTTTCCGGCGATGGGACAATTGATTCGAATGGGACTGCAATTTCTGCTACTACGGTCAGCAAGAACTTAGCCTATCAGGTTAGCGACCTCTTGGCAACACTTGGCATTTTTGCCACAATTAAAGAACGAACGGTCACCAAAGGACCCTACACGAGTAGAATTTACTATCAGATTCGAATTCAATCTGAGGATATAATCCAGTTTAGCAAACACGTTACACTTGTTTCCGAATCCAAACAAAGGGCACTTGAAGATTTGGTAGCTGCACTTCAAAGGCGAAGAAGATATCAGCGTAGGGATATCATACCGAACTTTGGGCCGCTTCTCAATGATGCTTATAAAGAGCTTGGCATTCGAAGTCAAAGAGGAACATGGACTCGTGCATTCCTTGGTGAATTGAGAGGAAAAACCCAGCGACAACGTGTTGGGCGAAAATATCTCCAAAAGCTTATCACACAACTTTCATCATACAAATCATCTCAAACACACTCACCCACGCTTTCTTGGTTACACACCTTAGCCCATTCCGAAATATTCTGGGATCCAATCACACACATCGAAGAAATCAACCAACCCACAACCGTCTACGATATCGCAACAACCGATGGGCATTTCGTTTTAGCCCACGGTAACCTTATCGTTCACAACAGCCAACTCCTCAAATATGTCGCCCAACTCGCCCCACGCGGACTATACACCTCAGGAAAAGGATCAACCGCCGCTGGGCTTTGTGTGGGTCCTGATAGTAGGCTCGTACTTTCTTCAGGTATCAATTCGATTAATGATGTTGTTGAAAGCCATTTCGAAGAGCAAACGCCAGTTAACTATGATGCGGGGATTCAATTTGTAGAAAATGGACAATCAGAATTACAGGTATTCCATTCAAAAAATCTGCAAATGGAATTAGGACCGATTGATAAGTTATGGAAAATTAAGAGTCCTGATTTAATGGTTCGAATCCGTTCTAGAACTGGGAAAACCTTAGAATTGACTCCGAAGACGAGTATTTTATCTCTCGATGAATCTCTTGGCTTGGTTTGGAAGCAAGCAAGTCAATTGCGTATTGGCGACCGTGTTGCCACGAGTAGAACTTTTCCTGTGACTGGATTAAAATCCGTTCCTTTGGTATCAACTATCCTCAAAGGCTATTCGAAACCGATTAGAATCTGGAATATTGAACCAAGAGTCCGAGCACTAATATCTCAGCTTAAAATACGCTTCAACTTATCGGTAAGAAAAATAGCGAAGCGACTTGGTATCAATGAAGATACGCTTTATCGATGGATGAATAAGGAAAGGCTTGGAAATATCTCATTTGATAAACTTCTACAGCTATGCCAAATGCTTGACGAAAAAATTGAAGACCAACTACCTGACTATTTTGAAGTCCAAGCAAAATATGGGCAATCAATTATCTTACCTAAAAAACTGAGCCCCGAATGGTTTTATATTTTGGGATTACTTTTCGGGGATGGGCGAGTATTCAAAGATAAGAGAAAGAATAGTTATGGCGGGACAACAATTGGACTCTCAAATAACGAAAATGAGCTGATAGACTCTTTTTCGCAATTCTTTGAAAAGCTTGGTCTTCATTCTTCGCTTTCTGAGAAATCAGAAAGGAGACCACAAGAGATTCGCGTCTTTTCATCAGTAATTTATCACATTCTCTCTTATTTTGGGCTACCCCATTCTCCAAAGTCCAACAAACTTACACCCAACGCAGATATTCTTTATTTCAATCATATGTATCTCTCCAATTTCATCAAAGGTCTTTATGATGCTGATGGTTGGATTTTCACCCGTTCTAATGGGTCATCTCATATTGGTCTTTCATCAATAAGCAAGCCACTAATCGAATTTGTTCAAATCGCTCTATTATCAAAAAACATACAATCTTTCATTCGAAGGAGAGACCCCGTGAGAACAGTTCTTAATTCAGGGCACACAATAGAAGGTCGATATCCTAGGTACTCTCTAATAATCAGTAATCATTCTGATATCAAATGGTTTGCAGAGCATTTCGGGTTTAATCACCCTCAAAAACAAAAGAAACTTCTTAGTCATTGCCAATTAAACAAGACACCTCATAGTAATCTAGACAATATTCCTCATGTCTCTTCATTTCTATGGAAACTTCTGGATTTTTACGATCATAAAGTCTTTCAACTACACGGTCAAACCATACGACTAACCCCAAGCCGATTTCGAAGGTCAATATCTTACTCTGCCCTCTCTTCAATCTTAGACCAATTGCAGCTCAACTGGCGCAACCATCGAATTTCAGTTCCATTTCAACAACGTAATCAACTTTTCCAAGAACTCCAAACCTACTTCTCACCGGAAGAATTAATGAAAATCAGTGGCTTATCCAAAAGCCAAATTTACGAGTACTTTATCCGAAACAACCGAACTCCAACCATTCCAATCGGCATCCTTCATACCCTCTTAACATCGGCGCCTCTCCCCCTCTCAAAAGCGGTCCAAACCTATTGGACCAACCAAATCACTGCCGTCTTAACCGAACATCAAACTCATAAAGAACTTTATACGCTTTTGAAAAGCCTATCTAAATCAGATATTTACTGGGACGAAATCACCTCCGTTACCCACATCCCCCCACCATATCCCTACGTTTACGACCTCACCATCCCCGGCACCCACAACTTCGTAGTCAACACCTTCATCGTCCACAACACCGCCGCTGTACTTCGTGATCCTGACACTGAAGGCTTCGCCCTCGAGGCAGGAGCTCTAGTCCTCGCTGATCGGGGAACCGCGTGTCTTCATCCACGTGCTCGTATCTTGTTGGATAATGAATTAATGGCAATTGAGGAAGCTTATGCTACGGCGAACGCTGTTGAGGCGATTTCAAATGGCGAAGTTGTGATGGTGGGGGAAATTAATGCAATAGTTCCCTCGATTACTAGTAGCTTAGATGTTATCGAGTGCCGATCTAATTACATTCGGAAACGAGATTATTCGGGCTTCCTCGTTAAGATTTCGACTGAAACTGGGTTCCAGACAATCGTAACACCTGACCATATGTTTTTGGATGGGACCTCATTAGACTGGAAAATAGCTCAGAACCTTCAAGAGGGTGATTGTCTTGTCGCCCCACTCCAATTACCAAGGCATAACAACTCTATCCAAATATTCGATATCATCCCAGATAGCTGGATTGTATGTCTTAACCAAACTGAGAAGAAGGAATTACGCGTTGCCCTTTTGGACGAATTTGGATCGCTTGCAAACATTAATCGGTTCTTTGGGTTACGAAGAGATGTTTTCTCAGGCCGTTCTCAAATGAAGATTGAATCCTTACAGAAAATTTTATTACATCTAAATCTTCTCGAGAAATGGAAGAAACGTAAATTATCCTATGGGCGGAAACAATCCGGGGAACGGCTAAAGGTTACCGAAATCAGTCCAGAAATGGCTTATTTCATGGGGTTTGTGTTTGGAGATGGTTGGAATCGAACTAATAATCGCCGCTCCTCATTGAACATTCGTCAATCCTTAGTGAATCAAGAACAAATACAACGCGTATTAGAATCCTATTCGACATTTTCCAAACGTTCGCTTAGGAATTATCCCTCAAAAACAGAAAGCAAAATTAGAGGAACAACAGTAAGAAGTCAGTCACTCATCTTAACTGCAAACTCAAATCTCCTAACTTACATCTACGATTATCTAACGCAAAATAATCTTTCAAACCTGCAAAAATTGCCTGACCAATCACTTTCTGCCTTTATTGCTGGAATTGTGGATGCTGATGGTTGCATCTCAGTTAAACGAGATTATAGAGGGGATTCTGAATATCGCAATGTTCACATAGATATTCAGTGCTCTAATAGCTGGCTTGAAAATCAAACTTTACTACTCGCTCTTCGAAGATTCGATTGTTATGGACGACTCAAACCTGACACTGAGATTATCCACATCCAAATAACTGCTCGTACTGATGTAGAAGCATTACTTTCAGCAATTAGACCATATAGTGTAAAAGTGAAACCGCTTCCCAAGGTACTACGAACCATCTCCAGTCTAAGTGACAAAATCCCAAGCAAGCCAGTTGCTTCTCTCGCCAACCAGATTTCGAAACGTAACACTTCCATGTTAGTAGAGAAAGGAATCTGGAGCACAATTTACAGCTATAAACATCAACGCTACCCACCCAGCAGAGGCCAATTGCAAAAAATCCAATCACTCCTAATAAATCAACTCACCTCATCTGAACACGACACAATCAACAACCTCCTCAAACGAGACTATTTCCTAGATCCAATCATTTCCATTGAAAAAATCCCGTACAAGGGACCAGTCTACGATCTCTACGTTCCCAAAACACACAACTATCTAGCAGATGGCCTAATCACACACAACTGTATCGACGAATTTGATAAAATGCGTCCCCAAGACCGAACCGCCATCCACGAAGCGATGGAACAGCATTCGTTCCATCCTTCGTTCGAGGTGTTATTTTCTTCGGGTGAAAAACGGAAAATTGGTTCTTTTATTGATACTCTATTCGAAACAATGGCTGAGAGTAAGATTCAAGGAATTCACTGTGAGATTCTTCCACTAACTGAATTAGATTATAACATCTACACTACTGATTTTGATAAAACATTTCACACTACAATCAATAGAGTCAGCCGCCACAGTGCACCAGAGCATTTCATAAAAATTCATTTCTCTAATGGCAGGGATATTTTGGTAACACCTGAACATCCAATTTATTACTTTGCTGATAATGAGATAAAAGAGATTCCAGCTGAAGATATACAAGTAGGTTCTTTTGTACCCAGCATTAGAAAATTAGACATTGCTGAAAAGGACATTACCCTTGAAACAGATATAGAAAAGGGAAGAAAAGAAATAAAATTACCCTCTAAAATGACAGTTTCTCTTGCGCGTTTTTTGGGCTATTACATTTCAGAAGGTTATTGCCATAGAGGGTCATCTTACGAAATTGGATTATCAAATACCGACAAGAATGTAATTCGATCAATGAAACATACAATATTAGATAACTTTGGAATAGAACCTCTCGATAATGTCAAAAAGAATAATACATTACGGATAATCTCAAAGTCTCTGTATAATTACTTATTCAAAAATTTCCCAAAGTTAATGAGAAAATCTCTGAATAAACGCATACCACATCAAATATTCAGTTCCAGAGACGAAATAAAGGTTGCTTTCCTAAATACCGCCTTCATAGGTGATGGTAGTATCGAATCGGAAGCAGTTGCATATGCTACTTCTTCAAAAGGTTTAGCAGAAGATTATCAAGATCTTTTGTTAAGTCTTGGGATTCACACAAGGATTCACTCAGGACAATATCACACACCAAAAAGCAATGAGACACGAACAAGATACAAGGTTTACATTCGTGGAAATCATCTAGCATCTTACACAGAACTAGTTCTTCCTAAGTTAAGAAATCAACACGATCATCTCAAGTGGCTTATTGAAAGAAGTGAGAATTTTGAAAGAAACTATGATATTCTGCCAACAGGTGTTAGAAAACTTCTGATAGAATGTTTAAGAACTGTTGGTGTTTCTTATAAAACAAAATTCTTACAATTTTTGAAAAAGGACTATGCAATTACAAGGAATGTAACAGAAAGATTCATTGAGGATATACATCACCATCTTTGTCTCATTGAAACCGAAAAACAACCTGCGAATAACCTACAGCTAATATCACAGGCAAGCTTGGTAGAGGAAGCAAACACTATTGCTTCTCACACTGAGAACATTAACGTGATTCCTGACGAATACGACAAAGTAGCAAAGCTTCTTTCTATCATAGATCGCATAAAGGCCTTCAATTGGTTGAGAATTACAAAGATTGAGAAAATCAACAACGAAGGTGAATTCAAAACAGATTGGGTTTATGATGTAACTGTGGAACCCACTCATTGTTTCATTAGTCACGGTTTAGTGTTACATAACACAGTTTCTATAGCTAAAGCAGGAATAGTTGCAACACTGAATGCCAGAACAGCAATTTTAGCTGCCGCTAATCCCAATCTTGGTCGTTATGTTCCTGAACGGTCCTTTGCAGAGAACGTGAATCTTCCGGTTACGTTGCTTTCGCGGTTTGACCTAATTTTTACACTCACTGATTTGCCTGAGGCGGAACGTGATGAGCGTACGGCTGAGCATATCATCGCTTTGCACAAACAGAGAGGTCAGACAAAGGATCCCCCAATATCTGCTGATTTACTCCGAAAATTCATCGCTTATGCACGTCGAAGCATCACACCAGTCCTTACTGATGAGGCACTGAATGTGCTCAAAGATTTCTATCTAGGTATGCGAAAGTCCGGCGAACGTGAGAATGCACCAGTGCCAATTACTGCGCGTCAGCTTGAATCGCTCATTCGGCTCACTGAAGCCCATGCAAAAATGGCGCTTCGCGAAAAAGTTCTGGCGGAGGACGCACAAGCGGCGGTTCGATTGGTCCAAGTGTCGTTGCAGCAAGTTGGATTTGATAGCGAAACGGGGCAATACGACATCGATAATATTATGATAGGGCGCGCCAAGTCGCAACGAGACAAGCTCCAAGCGATTCTAACCATGATTCGCGAGCTCGAAAAAGAAACTCCGGGCGGTGTTCCGATTGAAAAATTGGAAGAACGAGCCGAACTCGATGGGATATCTGCAACCTTCGTTCGGCAAGCAGTTATTCAACTCCGGGACAAAGACGGATTAATCTTTGAACCACGCCCTGGGCGCCTGAAGTACATAAAAGGTGCCTAATCAAAGGTGGGAACAAGCCATAAAACGGATCGCTAGTTTACCCCTTAAAGCCTCGATTAAAAACTATTTCAAGAAAAAGGGTTTCACAACCCTATACCCTCCTCAGCAAGAAGCAATTAAAACGGGAATACTCGACGGAAAAAATATCGTTTTAGCAATACCAACAGCCTCGGGAAAAACCCTCATCGCTGAATTATGTATGCTAAAAGCAATTGTCGAGCAAGGAGGCAAAGCCTTGTATCTTTGCCCCCTTCGGGCCTTAGCTTCCGAAAAATATGACGAGTTTCGAACATATTCTGAACTAGGCGTGAATGTGGGAATAACAACAGGAGACTATGATACAGTTGAAGAAAAGTACGGTGCTTATGATCTCCTCATATGCACAAACGAACGTGCTGACTCCCTACTACGCCATCGAGCAAAATGGATGACAGACATCGCCATTATAGTAGCTGATGAAGTACACTTAATCAATGACCCTGGACGTGGTCCCACACTTGAAGTGGTCCTCGCTAGATTGCGTCAACTAGCACCCAATGCACAAATTCTAGCCCTAAGTGCAACTGTAGACAATGCAGACGAGCTTGCAGAATGGCTTGATGGAAAAGCGGTTGTAAGTGACTGGCGTCCCGTTATACTCCGCGAAGGCGTCTATCATGAAGGACATGTTCATTTTCCAGAAGGAAAAGAGGAGCAATATCTTCCTGCCACTTCTTTTCCTATCGGTGATATCGCCCGACAGGTTCTCAAACAGAAAGGACAACTCCTTGCTTTTCTTAATACACGTCGATCTGCTGTAAGAACCGCACAGAAGCTTAGCTCAATAACAGCACCACGGTTGATAAAGACTGATCAGGCTAAGCTGGGTGACTTAGCTGAGAAACTCCTTCATTTAGGAGAAGTCACACAAGTAACTGACACGCTGACACGTCTCATTCGAGCGGGTGTCGCGTTTCATCATGCCGGACTTCGATACTCTGAACGCAAACTCATTGAAGAAGCATTCCGAAACAACTTGATTAAGGTCGTTTGCGCCACTCCGACCCTTGCGATTGGCGTAAATTTACCTGCACGAGTCGTGGTGATTCAAGAGTATCGTCGATTTGATAGAATCGAGGGCTACCAACCAATTCCCGTTTTAGAATACAAGCAGATGGCAGGACGTGCAGGAAGACCGAAATATGATACCACTGGAACTGCTATTCTCATCTCACGAAACGAAGGCGAACGCGATTTTCTTCTAGATTACTATACGCTCGGAACACCTGAAAGCATCATTTCAAAACTTGCCAGCGAATCCGCACTCCGAAGCCATGTGCTTTCAACTATTGCCATGAATTATGCGTCAAGTAAAGATGGTATAATGGAATTCATCAGGCAAACCTTCTTCGGGCATCAACGGGACCCGGATGAAGTTGAATACATGATAGATTTAATCGTCAAATTTCTCAAAGATGAAACGCTCCTCAAGCAACAAGGGAAGCGATTATCTGCTACACCCTTTGGCCGACGTGTTTCTCAGTTGTATATTGATCCCAAATCTGCTGTCATCATCCGCGATGGACTTGCCAAAGCGGTTAAACAATATGAAAACACTACTGACGTGTCTTTTCTGCATATGGTTTGTCATACACCTGATATGGCGAATCTCTATCTGCGACGGGGAGAAGATGAGCGGTTTCATGACTATGTCATCGAACACATTGATGAATTCTTAACACCGATACCGGATCCGCGGCATCACAGAGAGCGATACGAGTTTTTTTTGGCAGAGGTGAAAACTGCCCTATTAGTTAAAGCTTGGATTGAAGAGCTTCCCGAAGATCAAATTATCAGTCAATTCAAGATTGGATCAGGAGACCTTCTCCGATTAGTAGATACCCAAAAATGGCTCCTTTATGCCTGTCACGAGCTTGCGCCGATATTTGGCTATCAAACAGCTGTTTCTGATCTCGAAGAGTTAGAGTTGCGGACAAGATATGGAATAAGACGCGAACTCACAGATTTAGTCGAATTGCAAGGTATTGGTCGCGTTCGAGCAAGATTTCTCTTCAGAGCCGGATTCATTTCCAAGAATCGGATTCGAGACGCCCCTTTAGACCAGCTAGCAGCTGTACCAACCATTGGCTCCCAAATTGCGCTTTCAATCAAACAGCAATGTGGCGGGGTAGTCAATCCAGAAGAAGAACAAGCGTTAAAGGATACGCGACGACAAACTAGCAGACAGACGCAATTAACACTGGATTAAGCTCTTCCACAAATTTCGAGGTTATCTACGTGCCGACTGGTTTATTCTATCATCCTGCCTTTCTGGAACACGAAATGGGTTTTAGCCACCCTGAACGCCCAGAACGCTTGACGGCTGTCTTAAAGTTTCTTGAAGAAAAGCAGGTATTCAAGAATGAAGATATTGCTTTGGTTACCCCTTTAGCAGTTAAACTGAATGAATTAGAACGGGTTCATCCAAAAGATTACATCGACCTCATTCGTAATGCGTCAGAACGAGAAGCTCGATTAGATGCTGACACCAGGACTTCAAAGGGTTCCTACAATGCTGCTATCCTAGCGGCTGGGGCAGGTATCACGGCTTGGGAACAGATTCAAGCAGGGAAACTCGACAATGCGTTTGCCCTTGTTCGTCCTCCTGGGCATCATGCGAACGAACAATCTGCCCGGGGTTTCTGTTTATTTAACAATATATCCGTTCTTGCCCGACACATCACAGCAACGGTTCCTGATAGTCGTGTTCTAATTGTTGATATTGATGCCCACCATGGGAATGGGACTCAAGAAATTCATTATACAGAATCTGACATCCTCTATCTCGGGTTGCATCAAGACGGACGTACTCTTTATCCGGGATATTCAGGTTATCCAGATGAACTAGGAGAAAAGGATGGAAAGGGGTTCAATATCAATCTCCCATTACCCCCCGGAACCACAGACCACTCTTTTCTCAAAGGTCTCACGACACTTTTTCCTCCAATCGTTGGGCAATTTCATCCCACAGCCATCCTCGTCTCTGCTGGCTACGATGCCCATTTCCGTGATTACCTCACTGGTCTCCAATTTAGTGCAGAAGCTTACTATGAGGCAACAAAAGCAATCATGGACGCTGCCCAGAAATACTGCCACGGTAAAGTAATCATGTTCTTAGAAGGAGGTTATGATCTACAAGCCTTAGCTGAATCGATATACAATACTCTCATTGCCATGAGCTATCAAAGTGACCCTATCCAAGAAAAACCACCAGTTGAAGACCCACGCATTGACAAATATCTGGAAACCCTTCTTAAGGAAATCAAAAGGCTTCTCAAACCATGGTGGACCTTCAATAGGTAATAATGTAAAAGAAAGTGGTGGGCCGGCCGCGATTTGAACGCGGGATCACCTGAAAGAGGGTCACCAAATAACTAGCAACCACGCCCCAGGCAGGCATCATACCATTCTAGCCAAAGGCAGCTGCCGGTCGGGATCTAGACCACCGACCCATAGACTTGCTGTTAGAATTCACAAGTCCTTTTAATGTCTTTTCTAGGAAAAAGTATTCCAACAATCCTTGGACCTTATTCAGCATTACGAGTATATTGGTTATGATTTTTACTACTGTTCGTGCTTATTCTCAAGATACCCATGCTTGTAATACCAGGCAATTAATTCTCTCAATGCTTCTTGCATTGAGGTTTTTGGTGACCAACGAAGAAGCTTTCTTGCCTTCGCATTAGAAAACAAGCGGTTTTCATCCATACTCTGCACGGTTTTCATATGCCATAAGAAAGTCGTTCTTTGTCGATTCTTGAAAGGACTCAAAATTCCGATTCCAAGCTTGGCAAGTGCGGTCGGAACTTTTCTTTTTGGAGGTGCAACTCCCAGCTCGGTTCCTAAGAATTCAAAGAGCTCATTGTAAGTCATACCTTCGTCCGGGCACAGGATTATTGTCTCATTCTTTGCTTCTGCAGATTCTATTGCGGCAATGATGCCGCTGATCACATCCTCGACATATGTGTACATTAGAGTCTTTTCACCATCACCGGGAGTCATAGGTATTTGTCCTTCATTGACTGCTTGGATAGTTTCGAAAACTGTGTAAAGTTCACCTTCTCCAATTACACCTGTAGGTCGTAAAATCACATGGTTCAGAGCGGTATCCAAAGAACTAGCTCTTACAATTTCTTCAGCTTCTACCTTGCTTTTTGAATAATCAAATTGTGGACGGAGAGGTGAACTCTCGTCACCTGGTGGGTTTTCAACGGGTCCAATCACTTCTGTTGTGGAGATATAAATCAGTCGAGACACAGAAGCCTGAATACAAGCGTTAACAAGATTCTGAGTGCCTTCTACGTTTACACGATAAAGCAGTTTTTTGTCTTTAGGATAAAAATCAAAATATGCGGCTAAATGGATGACAACATCAACATCCTGTACCGCCTTTTCTAACGAGTTAGTGTCCAGCATATCTCCATCAATAAGTTCGAGTGTTTTAGGCAAATCCGTTACATTGCTAGTTTTGCGAACAAGAGCTGAAACATCATGCTGGTCTTCGATAAGTTTGCTTACCAATTTACGACCAATAAATCCTGTTGCCCCGGTTACAAGAATTCTCATAGATTTCACACTCACGAATGCCTTGTCTATGTCTCCTTGGTTTCATTTAGTGATTTCACAGACAAATCCTCATATATCGGCCCCTTAGGAGTTAACGTACTTTTTTTCAACTTAATCGACTTGACCCGAAATTTACCGAAATCTTTGTTTTCATTTTGTCGGACGATTTCCATCAGTTGGTCCCGTTTTAAGCTGCTCCGAACTCGTACCACTGTCAAATGAGGTGAATACTTACGTTTCTCAGAGGGAAAACGATTGGCACGAAGTTCACGGCCAATGGTTTTCTGATGTTGGATAATTTGTTCTGATCCACCAGTGCAACCAATCCAAATCACACGGGGTCGCTGGGGTCGGAAGCAACCAAGACCTAAAAGCTCCACTTCAAACACGTTTCCTTCGATATTCTGTAAAATTTCTGATAAACCATCGATTCGTGACTCATCGATATTTCCTAAAAAATGAAGAGTAAAATGAAGATTTTGAGGTTCTACAAGTTTCAGTTTGGCCCCGCTTGACTGAAGCTCTTGTTGGATTCGATTGATTTGACGAAGTACATCTGGATCTTCTACTTCAATTGCAATGAAACACCGAATTGCTGCCATCATATATCTGCTCCAATATTTTTACGATAAATCAGCAGGAAACTTTATATGATTCTCCCTTCCCAAAGGCGAACAGCTTGCTTTTGGGAGGCATCGTTTGGTTGAAGACAAAGAAATCATCCCGTTCACGCAAACCGCTTACTGAAATCGCACGAACAACTGGTGACCCTCTAACCGAACAGATTATTCCAGCCAAAGTGGTTGTCTTACGTCCTGCAGGTTATCCCTTGGAAGTAAATAGTGCTCCTACAAACCCCCTCCTTCGGATTCGGGATGAAAAACTCTTTAGCGCTTATGCTGTTGACCAATGGCAAGGAATCAAGGTAAAACCCACTGATTATTTATTCGACCAGCTTCTCCTTCCCGACTTCGCCTTTGAAGTCGTTTCAGTCACTCCTACTGAATCCCATATTGTTGCAGACACCCAAATCCAGCTCATTGAACCTCCCGAGATAGGTCCGACTAAAGGTCGGAAAGTGAGCTTCGATGACGTAATTGGCCACGAAGATGCTAAAGCGAAATGTCTTATTATTCAAAAATACATAGCCAATCCTACTCGCTTCGCCGAGTGGGCTCCTCGACGAGTCCTCTTCTATGGTCCTCCTGGAACAGGAAAAACAATGTTAGCGCGAGCTTTAGCCTGGGAGACCGATACAGAATTTGCCTATGTTAAAGCAACCTCATTGATAGGTCAACATGTCGGGGCGGGTGCGGACAAGGTCAATAAACTCTTTGAAGACATCGTTCGTAAGAAGCCCTGTATCGTTTTCATTGATGAAATCGACTCAATTGGTCTCGATCGAGGATTTCAATCAGTCCGAGGAGATGTAACTGAAGTTGTTAACTCTCTCATCTCACAATTCGACCTAATTGAAGAGCAAGAGGGGGTTGTTGTAATCGCAGCAACTAATAGTCGTGAATTTTTGGACTCTGCCTTACGCAGCCGGTTTGAGGAAGAAATCGATTTTCCCCTACCTGATTTCAATGATCGGCTTCGAATTCTTAAGAAATATTCTACAAGTCTCCCAATGCCTGTTGCTGCCGACTTAGAATCTCTCGCTCGGCGAACAGAAGGCTATTCAGGGCGCGATTTGAAAGATCGGGTCCTCAAAGGAGCACTCCACCACGCGCTTTCTAAAGGTCTTTCCACGCTCGACGAATCCACCTTCCAACATGTAGAAATAATTCAAGCTTCCAAGGACAAGAGTTTGTATAAATAGTCTTTAAGCTCGAACCGTGGTTACATTGCCTGTAAAAACTGCCATCATTTTTTGTGGAATGCCCGGTTCAGGAAAATCCATTGGTGCTACTGTAGCAAAAGATCTTGGAATCCCTGTCTTTGTAATGGGAGACGTTGTTCGCGAAGAGGTTTCAAAGCGCCAACTACCTCATACTCCTCAAAGTCTTGGGCAAGTGATGATTAACCTTCGTGAGCAGTTTGGTCCAGCAATCATCGCTCAACGAATAATCAAGAAACTACAGAGTACTTCTTATCCTCATGTGGTTATAGATGGTGCACGAAGTGAAGCCGAAATTGAGGAGTTCAGAAAGGCTATTTCTCAAATTTGCATCGTAGCCGTTCACGCATCTCCCCAAATACGGTTCCAACGTCTAAGTCAGCGTGGTCGTGAGGATGACACACTAACTCATGAAGCTTTTCATGAACGAGACGCCCGCGAACTGGATGTCGGAATAGGGCGGTTAATCGCCCAAGCAGATATTATGATTATAAATGAAGGTGAATACGAAGAACTCAAATCTAAAATCCATCAGGTTCTTATCCAAACCTTCAATCTAGATTAGTTACTGGGGGAGCCACCAATCATCAAAACCAAATTATGGGCCGATATTAAGCCAACTGAAAGTGTGAAAAAGGTCCAGAAAGCTTTTGAAAATCTCTGTCCACCAGTAATCGCTGAGACCAGATCTGATCCAGAATTCGGAAATGTATTAATTGGCAAGGCCAACGGACCCGAGTCCATTGCCATGTTTGCAAGAAAGTTCCGAGAACAACGAATACTGGAAGCGGTACGACAACAGCTTCTCAAGTCGGTCAATGGTAATCTGCTTGTGTTCGGTATGCAACGACAGGCTGCCCTCATGAATCGTTTTCATTTATGTGACCTAGATGATTATTCAGCTATGGGACCAATCCGAGTAGAGATTCAAGCTGATTATATTCAAGATGTGATTGATTTCATTAGCCCTCCTACTATGAAAGGGAAACCCCAAGTGCGAAACGATTTGAAATTAGAATAGGGGTTGCACTTTCACTTGGTTGAGGTGAGTTCAATAATATCTAAGTCATTTGGAGCAAAACTTTCAGGAAAAATCGTTTGAGCCTCAGATTCGTGTTCCTCATGAGATGCGTAACGGGGGCTAATATGAACCAACGCGAGTCGCTGAACAACAGCATCGGAGGCGATTTGGGCCGCTTGCGCCGCAGTAGAATGTTCGTATTTCTCTGCATTTTCTTTATGTAATTCAGTAAATGTCGCATCATGAATCAGCAAGCTAGCATGCTTTGCGACCTTGGCTAAATTTGGATTTGGCGCAGTATCTCCAGAAAACACAATGCGGAGCCCTTTACGGACTGGGCCTAACACATCTTCTGGCTTGACAATCTTCCCATCAGGTGTTTTAATAGCCTGTCCCTTGTAGAGCTCTTTGCGAAGGGGACCTGATGGAACACCTAGTTCCTCAGCTTTTCGTACATCAAATCTGCCAGGTGTATCTGAAGTCTGAAGAATATAGGACAAAGATGCAACACTATGTATGGCAGGTAGGCACTCAACTCGATACTGTTCTTGAATTGAGATTGTTCCATTTTTTACATTCTTAACTGTTAACGGAAACTCAATATGGGCATGAATCAATTCCAACGTAGTTTCAGTGAACTCTTTTGTACCAACTGGTCCGTAAATAGCCAAAGGTTTCGTCCGGTTCATCATCATCATTGTCGAAATCAGTCCTGGTAATCCCAAGACATGGTCTCCATGAAGATGAGTGATGAATATTTCCTGAATCTTATGGGGACTTAATCCGATTCGTTGTAATTGGAGCTGTGTTCCTTCACCGCAATCGAAAAGGAGGATTTTCCCTTGGAAATTAATAGCTACCGATGGTGGTGATCGCGCAACTGAAGGTATCCCACCTCCTACGCCTAAGAAGTAGACTTTTACCGATTTTGCTGTCAATTCATTTGCGCTCCAAAACGACGATATGACGATACAAGCTTCGATGTATACGCATGGTGTGCATCTCTTTAATTAAGAAGCTATTAGCGGGAATCATGTCTTGATTAAAATGTTCCTTAGGTAGAGCAAGACTCAGATGACCTCCAGGTTTTAGAATCGAGGATAAAGACGATAAACTCACTCGAATTAACTCCTTTACTGCCGCTCCTTTTGTCGAACTTGATCGACCATAAGGCGGGTCCGTAGCAATTGCCTCAACATTTGCATTACGGATCGAGGGAGCTCGGGCATCTGCCAGACCACCAAAAAATGGTATCCGATAATGTGAAAGATTCTGTTTGCTGCCTGAAACCATTATGCTATCAATATCAAAGGCCACAGGAATACACCCAATTTCTGCTGCTTCTAGGAGAAGACCTCCGGTCCCACAAAAAGGGTCCACAACATAGCTTCCTGGTCTAGCTCTGCTGAGATTAACCAGAACCCGTGCAATTTTTGGATGAATAGCACTAGGAACAAAAAAAGGACGGAGCGGGCTTCGTCTTGCAGAAAAGGCCTTTCGGCTTCTAGATGCCAAATGAGGCCCAAAATAGAATTGATTCTCATTTATTACTCCCAGAAACCATAAATCTGGTGATTCTAAAGCCACCTCGACCGTGCCGCTCATTGCCTCCCAGATAATAGATCCAACCTTGCTCTGTAAGTCATCTACATCGAGTTTTGTGGGTTCCCGTTTTAACCTTGTAATCTTTACACCGAATCGAGTATTAGGCTGAATCCATTGAGTGAAATCAAGGCTTTGGAGTGAATCTAGTATCATATCTTCCCTAGAAGGCATTTCAGCTGCAACAACACTTGCGTGGTTTACCAATCCGGCTCGTAAGACAACTCGCAGTGCACCAGTTTGATTCACATCTATTATGAGCAGACGCTTGTCATGCCTTTTAATCGAATAGGAATAGCCCTCCGATTCTAATATTGCACATAACTCCGCTTTCGGTAGTGTGGGATGTTCACCTGATAAAATGAATAGACATTTAGAAATCTCAGGTGAACTCACAAAGATTCCTCCAAATCGCGTTTCATAAATATCGCATCTTCTCCATCCTCATAATAGCCAAGGATTTGTTCGACTTCGCGGAAATGCTGTTTTTGATAAAAACTCCTCGCACTATTGTTCGAAATTCGAACCTCTAACACTACCTCTTTGCACCTCCGTTTCCTAAGAATATCAACTAAATTAGATATTAATCGGTGTCCAACGCCCTCACGGCGAGTTCTTCTTCTCACAGCTAAAGAGAGTAAGTGACCCGAGTAATATCCCTGACTTTGTTCAATATCAGCAATGATATACCCAACTATCATTTCAGTTTCAACTGCCACTAAGAATAACTCAGGCTTGGTGTTCGCTAAGAATTCGAAAACGTTCAGCGGATATGGATCAGAAAAGGATTCCCACTCTATTTGCATAATTTGGAGGAGATCCTTCTGCATCACCGAGCGAATTGTAATCATTTACAGCATTCCTTACGGTGGATAGAAATACAGGTGAAACTTTGGGTCTTATCAAGTGTTGAGGCGACTGTTCGTGAAAATTGTTGCGAAGAGATTGAAAATTGGAAAAGTTGTCGTTGTTCCGGAGGACATGGATGACCTGTGGCACCTTTACAATGTGATTCTTCCAGGTGATCAGGTGGCTGCACGAACAGTGAGACGTGTTCGCCGTGACGCAGACGATTCATCCCGACCTGACAAAGGTGAGCGTCGGGGTATGTTCATTCGATTATCTGTTGAGGAAGTGTCGCTTCATAAATACTCAAACCGCCTCCGAGTAAAAGGAAAAATCTTGGAAGGGCCTGAGGATTTTGTGTCTACGGGAACCTATCATACTATCAATGTTGAACCAGGACTTAAAGTCGAGATCATCAAAGAACGATGGCCCAACATACTACTCCAACGGATACAAGACGCTACTACACGAAAAGGTCAGCGCCTCATAGTCATTGCGGTAGAAGAAGATCAAGCATCGATTGGTGTCATTGATGACTCTGGAATTGAGGTTCGCGTTGAAATCCACGGAACCGCACGAGGCAAGTATGGTAAATATGTGCAAACTGCTGAAACAATGGACCAGATGTTTGCTGGTATAGCGCTTCAGCTGAGAGAGTTACTTGAGCAGTTACCAGCCAATACTCGAATTGTTCTTGTGGGACCCGGCTCAACCAAGGATAAGCTTGCCGAATACATCTCGAATAAGGTTTCGAAAAGTAAAGGACGTATACTCTTAGAACATGTAAGTACAGGAACAGTTGCTGGAATTTATGAAGCACTGAATCGCGGAATTGTTGAACGAATTGCTAGCGAAATTCGATTAACTCGTGAGATTCGATTAATGGATGAATTAATGACCCATTTGGGAAAAGACACAGGAAAAACTGTGTATGGTTGGGACGCAATCCAACGGGCAGTACAGTTTGGAGCCGTTGAAACATTACTGGTTTTAGATAGACTATTTCGCGAAGCTGAACCCGAATTTCGGCGTAAATTAGAAAATGTGATGCGACAGGTCGAGAAGCAAGCCGGCTCTCTTGAAATTTTCAGTAATGATCATCAAGCCGGAAAACAGCTTGAAGGATTAGGGGGGCTCGCGGCGCTTTTACGCTTCCGTCTTCCCGACTCCTAAAGCGGATAATAAGACACCTGAAATCGTGAGTCAATAGGATACTCTTCAACAATTCCCACACTAGCCCCACGAGACTTTATCCGCCTTGCTAGTCTTCGTGCAATTTGAACAGAAGTTTCGATTTGTCCTTTGGTCTCATTGACCCACAGTTGCTCGGAGGGTACTTGTTCTTCGGAAAGTAAGTATTTGTATAAATCCCGCAAGCTAACATCCTTCGAGGGATAAATGACGCCTTTAACAAGTAGCCCTTCATTCGAAATTTTTTCAAATGGTTTTCTAATGTTTTTTGCTCTTCGCTTGAAGCGGCTTCGTAACTGATGGCCATCCTTTAGAGAAAGTGGACAGTAATGAATATTCAACGACGTTTCCGTTGATGCCCACTCCAGAAGTGCTAGAGCTACATCCTCACTTTCCTTAACGGATGCAATTGTATCCGAATCTAACTCGTAACCCCTTTCTCGGAGTTGTTGGGCATTCAAGGCCGTAAACTCCATCTCATTTAGGTTAATGAAGTCAATACCAATCTCATCGAATTTACGAAACAAGTCTTTGAGTGACTCAAGCATTCCCGGAATAACTGGTATTTCAAGACCAAGTCGACCTTTACCCTTCATCAGATTCCGCAATGCAAGGAAATCTGCTCCGACTTCAAATCGGTGGAGTCGTAACTCATCGAGCCCCGCATCAAGTAGTTGAGTCACCGCATCAAGTGGAACTGGTTCAAGACCTGTATACAAATGGATATGGAACTTTTTCCCAAACACTCGTTTAAATCGACGAATATAATTGAGAGTACGAGTCAAGTTTTGCAGGGGTTCGCCACCAGTAATACCCATTCCTGTGGCATTGATCAATTGAGCCTCAGTAATTGCTTGTTCTGGGTCAGTTATTTCAACTTCATTTGCATAGGCTTCATCTTGGTCTTTTCGTTCCTCAGAAATCGGACAATAATAGCAGTCCTTCGAGCATTTCCCTGAAACGAAAAAGACAAGTTTTGCACCTTTCATACACTCCCGACAACCCTTGGTTAACTGTCCGATATAAGGGGAATTTCCGCGTGAAAGTTGGATATCTCGGGTCACATTAATTCAACCTTTTTGCACCCGACGCCGAACGACTGGGTCGCGGTCACTGACATGCTTCAAAACTGATTCAAAAGTCTCATCCGGTGCCAATTGTCGTTTGAGATAAACACCTGTTCGACCAACTTCATCGCGACGCATTAGAATCTTAACTCGTTCTTCCACGATTTTGAGACTAACACCTACAGTCTTCGCCACACTTATTTCGTTTCCAATGACTGGTGTTTCAATGTGTCCTTTTGTAATTGGCTCGATTAGTACTAAGCGTTTATCAACGCCAGGCACGCGTATTTTCCTTTCAAGAGCTGATTGATTTAGACACCCACCAAATTGGTAGAATTCAAGTTCAATCGGTGCTGGGTTAGTTAACGGAAACGTTACAACGGAATTATTTGGCAAGTAGATATGCGCTTTTATTGCATGAAACGGAGTAGCATGCACAAGCTCTCGGTGGATAATCTGATACCCCGCATCGGATAAGGCAAATTCCACTGAAAAAGATGGGATAACTCCGGGAAGATAAACGTCGATATCACTGTGTTCACTGACATCACCTCGACAAATACTCCCATGGATTAGCGGCTCAACCCCAATTTGCTTCAAAATGCTCATAATCTCAATTGCACGTTGGCGTAATTTTCTGAGATGAGACCATTTCTCCGCTTTATAGATAATCTCCTTGCTTCCGGTGTCACGTCGGGTTGGTTGTTCTCGAGGCATGAATAGTCTCCCTAATCGGGCTTTTGGACCGTTTCTTCAATCCATCTAAGATAAGGTTCATGGCCTTCTTGGATATCGATTCGAATAATCTCTGGAACCTCATAACTATGTATACTCAATATCCTATCTCGAAGCGGGATGAACATTTCATTGCTCGTTTTGATTATGAGTAAAACTTCATTATCTTCGACTATTTCCCCTTTCCACGAATATATTGAGCTCTGAGGAATTATCCCCACACACGCTGCAAGTGATTCCTCTACAAGTTTACGCGCAATTATTTTGGCTTCCTCTTCCTTTCCTACTGTTACAAAGACAAGACTTGCTGTTGAAGACATCTTTCCACACACATTAGACGAGCCCATACCGCATCTCTTAAAAGCTTCCTTCTCATCGGTGCATCAAACATTTATACCAAATATCTGAACTGAGAACACTCTTGAGGCGATATATCAAATGTTACAATTTGAATTCTTGCTCCCTTTTCTTCCATGGTTGTTAATCCTTCTAGCTTGGATGATAATCATTGGGCTCGCCTCAATTTATAATCTAGAAAAATATGGCATCGAAGTCGGACCTTTCATGCTCTTCGCGAGAACAGGTCGATTTAACAACTTCTTAGATCGAATTGGTAGATGGCATCCCCGTGCTTGGCGCTATATTTGGTCCTTCTTTATTGGTGTCGCCTTCTTCTTCTCCTTATACGGATTCTACTTCCTGGGCTTAAATGTCTGGGAATTTGTTAAAGTCTTCTTAGAACTACCTGGTACCCCAGGTCCTGTTGCACCTCTCATTCCTGGTGTTACAATGTCATACAACTTCTTCTTGATGATACTCATTCCACTAATTGTCGCTATTATTGTCCACGAAGTCGCTCATGGGATTGCGGCTCGGGCAGATAACATTCCTATAGAAAGCTCTGGGTTATTCGTGTTTCTCGTATTCTTTGGTGCCTTTGTTGAACCTGATGAAGAATATGTAAAAATCAAATCAACGCGACGACAACGTGCCAGACTTTATGCCTCCGGTTCTGGGGCAAATCTCATTGTCGCATTTCTTGCATTGATTCTACTTACCTTCATTATCATCCCTATTCCCAGTGGAGCACTCATTAACAGCGTGGTTCCTGGGAGTGCAGCTGACGGCGTTCTAACACCAGGCATGGTAATAATTCAGATGAATGACACCACAATCGAAACAACTCAAGATATCCGCACCTTCATGTTAAATGCAAGTCCTGGCGACTTGGTAATATTCACAGTTGTTCAGGGTACAGTTTCGTTAGTAGTTGATGAAAATCCAACAAACTCCTCTCAGGCTTATATTGGCATATGGACAAGAAACTTTTTCCCTCTAGTCTATCCTTTCAGTCTTCTTGGTCCAGCTATAGGTACTCAATTCTATGAAGGCTTGGCTTGGTTCTTTATGATTACTTTAAGTTTGGGAATCATTAATCTCTTACCTATACCCCCACTTGATGGTGATAGGCTCTGGAAAGAACTAATTGATTCAACAATATCGATGGAACGAAGAGGAGGTAAGGCTGTTCTTTGGAGTCTCCGAATTACAGCGATTTCAATTCTTATCGCCAACATAGTGTTTACAATTATAAATCCTAATCTTCTCTTACTCTTCTTTCGGTAAATCATTAGGAGTAATTCGTTAAAGATAGTATTTACATAAGGTTTTGAAGTTTCTTTATTCGGGATAGGGAAAAAGGTGATTGTGCCCAAAAATTGGGCACATTAGTGTTTTCATTCTGAAGTTATCACTAGACTGCACAGTACATGTCCATGTAATAGACATAGCAGAATGACGGATTTGTGCTTGTTGAGGAAAATTGAACAAAAGATGCTCCGGTCCAGCCAGAAGTACAGTAAGTACTATATTGGACTTCAATTCTGTATGCGTGAGCATAAAATACTGGACAAGTCGGATTTAGAATGATTGTTTTGATTTGTTTTACAGTTACTGATCCACCAACAACTGATTTCGAATATGCTGTACCCGACCATACTACATTCCAGATTAAAAGATCACTTAATTCATACAGCTTAACGCTTACAGTAACGGACGCATAGTCTCCCATTGTATCGGCTTTAGCATAGAATGATAAAGATAGTTTTAGTTTGATGAAACAACCCCAGGGGCTTCCTTCATTGAAGATAAATTCGTCCCACACATAAGCATTTGCAGAAGCCCATCCATACGCTGTTGGACTTGTGCTAACATATCCATAGAGATAGCCACTAGTATAAGCTGCGGCATACCAGGAACCGAAATAAGCGCCACCTCCGTGATAACTTCCAGTATAAGGAGGTGTCTGATGAACGTATGCTAACGTAGTACTGATACTTAATGATGAAATTACTAATAGAAGTCCAATTAGAAACTTCTTTTGAACTCTTTTAAATTGCCTACTCACCGGTAGATCCCCCCTAAATTTGGTGAATCAATATTGAAAAAACTTGTATATATAATATATGTGGGTGAATAAGTTACAACTAATTTTACTATTTATTTCGAATTTAATCTCAAAATGAAAGTATACATTTATTGGCTGGTATGATTTTACAATATGGCTCAATCATGAACGAAGAACAGTGTAGAATGTGTGGAGCCCTCCCTGTAACTACAAGACCATATTCTGGTGAAGTGCTCTGTGAGAATTGTTTTCGAGATTCAGTAATCAGTAACGTTCGGAGGGCAATCTCCAAATATCAAATGCTGCAGCGAACTGATCGAATCGCGGTGGCATACTCAAGTGGCAAAGATAGCACCGTGCTATTAGCGATTTTAGTTGAAATACAAAAACGCTTTCCTGAGTCAGAAGTAATTGCCATCACCCTCGAAGAAGGAAGCAAACAAGATAAAGACCGTCACAATCTATTGCAAACAGTGACCAAAGAAATCGGTATTGAGCACGTGACTTCCTCATTCCAGGAAATATTCTCTCTAACTCTAGATGAAGTAGCCGATCGAGCTCAAGCAATGCAGTCTCCCCTTTCTCCATGTGCATATTGTGGAACACTGCGACGACAAGGGTTGAATATCTTGGCTCGAAAAATCCAAGCGGATAAACTGGCTTTAGGTCATAATCTCGATGATGAAGTGCAATCGATGCTTATGAACCTCATTCGTGGGGATTTGCCTCGATTATCACGCATAACACCCTTTTTGAAGGGGGTTCCAAATTGGCTTGTTCCCCGAATTAAGCCACTGTATCATCTCCTTGAGAGTGATATCGCCCTTTTTGCAGAACTACTTGGTTATCCGATTTACCATCCCCCGTGCCCATACAAGGAAACTTCGTTACGGTCTGAAATGCGTGAATGGCTCAACACCTTTGAAGAAAAACACCCTGGTTCAAAGTTCAATCTCCATGCAACTTTGATGAAGATTATTGAAGCAATTCGAAGTCCTGAGGATGACCCTTTTCAAAAATGTGTTCGCTGTGGAGAAATTACATCAAAGCAGGTTTGTGCCGTTTGCCTCCACAAAGATCAACTTGGCTTATCGAAAACAAAGAAGAGAAGTAAATAGTGGCTTTTCAATCTGAACTTAGTAATCCATTTTTTACTAAACTTGTTTTATTTTTGAATTTTGTTAAAAAAACTAAGATCAATCTTTTGCATTGGGAACTTCTTGATTTAGGATTTTGTATATTTTACTAATTGGGTGAGATAGATTAAATTCATCAAAAACGGCTTCAGCGATTCTGCCATAGGACATCCTTCTTTTTCGTAATTCCTTCATGAAGGTTACAACATTGCTAGTAACTGGCTTTTGCTGTGTTTCTCTTCGTTTCATCATGTCTGCAATTTTATCTGCAGCTTCCTGACGTGTAGTAGCAAATAGAAAGAATGGAAGTTCTGCAGCAACCTTAAGACTTGATTTTCTTCCAATCCTTACTTCATCTTTTGAATGAGATTGTCTTGATTCAATGTCTAATGTTCTCAGAAGGGTTTGAACAAAATTAGTACTTGGACCACTGGCATTTCCGATTTCTTGGCTCTTAACGCTTGCCCATCCATCGCCATCGTTGAGACCTTGAAGAAATCTAATCCGTACTATTTTCGGTGCTCTAAAGAGCCATTCCATCCTAATTGGATGATGTGTTGTTGTCTCTTTGTGTTGAATTCCAAGACAACTTCTTTTAATCCAAGTTATTAGGGGTGAGCATTCAGAATTCCAACAATAGAAAGTAGTTCCTCGGCTGTTTCTGTAGTCTTTCCCTCTTTTTGCTCGAATACCTAACTTGCCTAAGAAATAGCAGGAAGCTTCTCCGACAACCTCGCTCCACGTATATTTCATCGAGAGCTGTAATTTAATATGTGAAGATGTTTGTTTATTCTTAGGCTTACTTGCATCGCTAACTAAAACTCCAAGAATATATCCAAATGCTTGCTCTTGGCTAGTGTCTCCAAAACGATTATGCCACCCTCGCATCCTAGAATGTTCAAGCTCCTTCAGTTGATCCAGTACATCTCTAATTTCTAGCCATTTACTGATAGAGAACGGGACCTGAATGAAACCCTTCGGTTTGTATGTATGCCCGCTTCCCATTTTTGTTGGAAGCCATAGACGTTTATTCCTTGGCTTCAAGTGTGGAATATTTGCTGCAAGATGAACCAAAACGGGTCGCATTTGGTTATTGAACCATCGTGAAATTACTGTGTATCGAGTGTCATATTCCCTTGCAACATCAGCAAATAAACCACCCTCCTTTAACAATTCGAGGGCACTGAAGTATTTAGAAACCTGATTAATTCGCTTAGAAAAATGAGTTGAATTAACTAGCTCACTTGTGGGAAAATAGGTAGCAAGTTTATTGAATACATCGGAAAAAGAACAAACATAATTATTTGTTTTATTAATTGCATCTATCTTACCCTGACTCTCGGTTTTCGAAACAGCTTGTTCGAATAAATAGTATAGACGCGGTTTTGTACACTTCTTAACGTAATCAGAAATCAATAATCGAAGTGTTTGAAAATTACCCTCTCTCTCACGCTTCTTACAAACATCTCGTGTCACTCGAGTTAATTCTCCAGCAAAAATCGTTTTCCTGTCACTAAATTCTTGATATAAAGCAAGATGTAACTTCGCATCAGAGAGGAGCTTACGAAAATTAGGATTTCTTTTCAGACCTGGAAAGTCATTATCGATAATTGAATGAATCTGAATATCGCTAGTTATCAACTGCCCCTTAAAGTAAGGTTGCTAAATTTTAATTGCATTACTTATTTTACTCCTCTCTTTAATGGATGGTCTAGCTTTGAATTTAATAGCCAATATCGAATATTTGCTGACAAATTTTATTCACGCCAAATTTTGCCAATTACTTTGTGAATATTAGGTGTTTATGACAGGTCGAAAATTGACTTTTCATGAAAACATATTAAAAGTCAACAAACTCACTTTGAAGAAGGAGTTGCGGACGGGAGCCCCGACGGTTGTCAACCCTCACTGATGCCGTACTCACAGCCAGGTCTCAGACCCGGATCTCGGAAGCATCTACAGTACAGGTTTACGCTGCTCCCTCCCGGGTCTCGCTGGGTTCACCTGATAAAGACGATTCAGCCCTTCCTACGAAAAGCCTACCGCCACCAGCGATCCTCCGAGGCGAGTCGTCTTCGCCTTAACTGTGAGTCGTACAACAGGTCAGAAAGCCTAACGTCGGCATTCAGCCCGCC
>JABXGX010000063.1 GCA_016550405.1 archaeon
AACATGGATCTTCACGAAGAACTTGAACGCCGCCTTGCTAGATTCAAAAGCGCCGAAGCGAGCCTCGTCTACCAAACTGGCTTTGCGGCGAATGCTGGACTCATCCCACAACTCGCTGGAAAAGGCGATCTCATCATTAGTGATGAGTTGAACCATGGCTCTATTATTGATGGCGTCCGCCTCACTCGGGCTGAACGAGCGATTTTCAAGCATACAAACGTACCTGATCTCGGGCGCGTCCTTGATGAAGCAAAAAAACATAAACCCGCCTATCGACGCATCCTAGTCATCACCGATGGCGTCTTCAGCATGGACGGCGATATTGCCCCATTAGACCAAATCGTCAAAACCTGTAAACCTCATGGCGCCATGGTTTATGTCGACGATGCTCATGGCGAAGCAGTTCTTGGTGAAGGAGGCCGAGGAATCGTCTCCCACTACAACCTCGACCATAAATCGGTTCATGTGGAGATGGGGACATTCTCGAAATCATTCGGAGTGGTCGGTGGTCATGTCTCGGGAAGCAAGTGGTTACGGAAGTTTGCATTGAATAAATCCCGTACTTGGCTTCTTAGCGGTTCTCACCCCCCACCTGTGGCTGCTGCCTGCATTGCGGCTATTGATGTCTTGGAGACCGAACCTCACCATGTGAAGAATCTTTGGAAGAACACCGAGAAATTCAAAGTTACTATGAATGAATTCGGTTTTAACACGGGGATGAGTGAAACCCCAATCATTCCGGTTATAATAGGTGAGAGTGAAAGCGCTCAGAAGTTCAGTGTACGGTTATTTGAAGAAGGCGTCTTTGCGTTACCCATCATCTATCCAATGGTGGCGCGAGGCCAGGCACGGATTCGTGTGATTATGAATGCCGCGTTGACACAAGACGATTTGAACGAAGCCTTAGTAGCCTTTGAAAAAATTGGCAAAGAGCTTAACATCATCTAATACTGAATTATTCCTACCATAACAGCTATTTCAGGTAGATGTGAGGGAAGATTAAAAACCCATATTCGAGTTCAATTTATATTGGCATTGTGGGCAACCTATCGCCTACAGCAAGGCTCCTTTAAGGTGGAATGAAACATGGTTGATTTTCAGAAGTACCATATTCAGCGGGGTCACGTAATGCGGGTCCCTGATGATATGGCCAACGATTTTGGTGATGGTGACTGTTACCTTATTGATGCTGGTTCCATCATTTACCTCTGGTGTGGCAGCAAAGCCACCGTTGACGAGCGCTTCATTGGCGCGGTTACCTCTGTATGGCGCGACCAAGACCGAAAAGGTGTTGCACGCCTAGTCACTGTTGAAGCTCGCAGTGAGCCCCCCGAATTCCTCGACCTCTTTGGTGGAACAATCAATATCACGGATCAGGACACCGAAGGCATCCTAAAAAAGGTCATCTTAGAAAAGCACGAATACAAGCTTTTTCGGCTCAACATCGTTGGTGGAGTTCATCTATTCATTGAGGTACCTCGCTCAAAAGAGAGCTTGAAATCCGATGATGTGTACATCCTCGACACCTTTGATCAGATCTATATTTGGCGAGGAAACTCCTCGACAGGGCGAGAGAAATTCCATGCAATGCTGATCGCACGTCGATATGATTATGAGAGAGCAGGTGCACAAGATATTGTTCTTGTGGAAGACGGCGAGGAAACCAAGGAGTTTCTCCAAGCACTAGAATAAGAATTCATTCAAGAATCCCCACTGGTTCTCTATAATTGTAGTGTTTGTAGGTGAATGGGATCAGTTGTAGTTTTAGCTTAGAAGCTTAGACGAGGTTAATATATTATTATAATAGATATAAAACATATCATTTAGTCGATATAAAATAAAAAACATTCGGTTATAAAATAAAGGTTAAGATTAATAATTTTGTATTTTAACAATATATAATTATTTTTATATTAAACTTATTACATTAACTGATTAATTTTTAATTACGTTCAATTAAAAATGTAAAAGAAAAAATAACAAGATTCTAAAACTAATAGAAATATATTAATTCTTATCTGGATTAAACATTTTTCTTCTAATAGTTACAGGTATTGCATATGGATTTTTATGGTGCCATTTTCTATTTTTCCTACCAGTTGATTATCACTGGAGGGTTCAGATGACCACACCAACAGCTCAACTTGAAGGATTTGTTGCTGACGTTCTGATTCCTCGGATAGACGAGCTAGCGAACGCTGCTTCCAATGGTGTGGACAATGAACAGCTTCGTGAATTATTCCGCGATAACATCTATGATGGAATAAAATTCTTTTACGAAAGGTGGACTCCTGTCTATCTTCCGATTCATGGCCAAAAGAAGACAAATCATGCAAGTCGAACCCTAGATAAGCTATTCCAAGATGTGACTACGGTTCCAGCTAAACAACTCCGCGAAGTATTGGTGAAAGCGATTTGGTATCTGCTTTCCATTAGTCTTGAGGATATGGATAACGTTCCGGTCTTCCCCGATGAATTAACTTTCACTGAGTTACGCTCTGCGATCAAGAACGCCACGCGTCGAATTTCCTAAAGAATCAGTTTTTTTTGTTGATTTTTACCTTTTGAACACCAATACACTTTTTATACTAACCCAACGTCATCATCGCAGTAATAGGAGTCGGGTACTATGAGTTTCCTATCAACAAAAGAATGGACCGAACCTCAGATGACTCGAATTTTGGTTCCGGTTCAGGGCTTCCCTGGAGAAGCTAGTGGAATCCAATTTGCCTTCAGTCTTGCTGAATATTCGAAAGCTAAAGTTTCTCTTTTGCATTGTCGCGAAAGAATTCGTCGATCGAAATTGACCGAAGTCAACCCTCTGATCAAACTCGCTAAGAGCCTGGCAAAGAAGCTCAAAGTTCCCATTGATGAAGAGCAAATCACCCGAGTACGTGCCTCCGATGCGATTCTAAAATCCAGCAAAGAAGATTGTGATCTTATTGTAATGTCTGCTGCCCATACGCCTGTTCACAAACATCTTCTTGGATCAACGGCTCGTCGGGTTGCTCGGAAAAGCCATATTCCTGTTATTATCGTTGCTTCGTGGCTTGAAGATTATTCTAAGGGAAACAGTCGAAGTTATAACAGGATTTTGCTACCGATTCGAAGCACACGAAAGGATCAGGTTGCTCTACGATTAGCTGCTGCAGTGAAAAAGAGTACTGCAGGCAAAGATGCCGAATTAATTGCATTAAATTTGACTAGGTTTCCTGCGGTGATGAATTCGGCACCTTTGGGGTCTCCAGAAATCAAGGTTGGGCGCGAATTGTTTATGGATGACATCTCGATTTTCACTGAACAAACTGGTTTATCGCTTACGCCACAACATGTAGCGGCACAAAATGTTGGTGACGCTGCAATCGAGTTTGCTGAAAAAGAAAAAATTGATCTCATTGTTTTAGGGGCTCATCACAAACCAGGACGCATTGGTGGATTTCTGGGAACGGTTTCACAACAGATTGCTTCCGGCTCTTCAACTACGGTAGTCATCACATTCCTCCCCTAAACCAATTTTATCAATTAATTGGTTTGTTGATATTTATCTGCGATTCGAATGAAATCGTCAATCTGCTGAGCTGTGGGCAAGCCGTCTCGTCCACCTGATGCTGTGATTTGTAGAGCTGCACAAGCAGCTGCACGTTTTGTAACATCTTCCAAGGGTAGGTCCTGATGGTAATAATGAATAAATCCTGCTGCGAAGGCATCACCTGCTCCGGTTGTATCTACGGCATCAACTTTGTACGCGGGTGTGTGAATGGCTGTGTCGGATGTGGCTGTGAAGGATCCGTTTTGCCCTAATGTGACAGTCAGCACTTTGAGGTTCCCTTCTAATTCTGCTTGGACGTTCTTGAGTGTAGGTCTCTTATTGAATATGCGTTGGAAGACACCTTGATTCATGAATACAATTGAAAACCGGCAAATCAACTCCCGCACTTCATCTAGCGGTTGCTTCGTAAGTTCCTCACCTGCGTCGATTGCTGACAGCGTTTTAAGGTCATGACAAACTGATGCTAGTTGTCTAGCTACTGGAATAGAAACACTTGCGGCGTACGTTATATCAACATTTTTTAAAAGGGCTTTTGTGATACTTTGTGGCGAAAGCCGGGCGTTTGCTCCCCGGTATCGCAATTTCATGGTTTGCCCACCTTCTCCTACTAAAATAATGACAAGTCCTGTTGAGTAGTATTTTTCGAGGATGACTCGAGAAGTGTCAACTTGCTCGTGTTGAAGGACTGTGAGAGCTTCACGGCCCTCGACGTCGTCACCGACATGTCCAAAAATTGCCACCTGCGAACCTAATCGAGCGAGACTTGTTGCGAAGTTGGCTGCAGCTCCTCCAGGATAGATTTTAAGGGTTTGGATGTTCATTTTTTCATCTGGAGCAGGGAGTCGTGGAAGAGTGCAAATCCAGTCCATGTTAATATTGCCGATCGCGCAAATCATCGCGTAACCCTTGTCTTATGCTGATGCTGTTCCTCGGTAATATGTTTTTATATCCAAAGATGAATCCCGACAGCCTTTAGTAGGTTTCACGAAAGTACATGGATAGAGATGGTGGCTAGGTTTGACATCACGTATAAGTAAAAGTGTCCAACGAGTTGGTGATATTTTACGGGCAAGTGCCGAAGACCAAATCCAGGATTATTCGAACCGATTCGAAGCTTTACGAGGTCTCTACGATAGTTTCTTAAAAGATCTTATTTGCACTAATTTTTCATTTGCTGACGCTTACAAAATAGCTCAATCCTTTTTCGGCGAAACAACTGTCAACTTTGCTGCAGTTGATGGCACCCTCTACGTTCAGCCACTTTTTGATCTATTAGTATTTTTTGCTGGGTCCTTTACATGTCGGGGCGCCCTAACCTTTCACCCAGATAAACCTCCTAGTGTCGACTATCAGGGAAGTCTGACCAAAGGTACTGCTGCAGTATCCACAGTTGCCCCAGTGTACATCAATAAGGTCCCTGAAATTGATCAAGAGTTCTTTGATCCTGAAGACGGAGAGATTGTCATTGAACGACCCCTTAGCGATCAGTATATCATCAATAATTCCAGCATCGCGGAGACTCTCATGACACTCTCTGAATATTTCCTTGCGTATCGCCTCGCGACTAGTCCGGTAGAAAAAATCAAAGTGCTCCTCTTAGATCGAACGCTAGCTGGTTCTTATTCCTCACTACTCTATGATACTGCACGAAGGTATGGGTGGAACCGAAATCTGGGAATGTTAGGTGTCATCATCGACGGTTCACCCATAACTGAACTAGACTTTTTGTATTGTCGCCATCGGATTTTGAACGATACACTAAAGCTTCCCCCAGCCCGTGGGGACTTTCTTCGCCAAGCAGTATTATACCATCTCGAGCAAGCGCCGAATCCATTGCGGATTGATGCCATCTGTGATCAACTAGAACTCAAGACTCCCGAACAATGCAAACGGGCTGAGACATACCTTCAGAAATCTGTACGAGAAGGTTTTGTTACGGAAAAGCGGGACCACTATAAACTGAAAGAACCGTACAAGCAATCATGGCGGCGAATTACTCGACTAGTTCAACAAATTGGGAACCAAATCTTCTCAGAAACCTTATCAAAAGACCCGCTAGTCAGTCACAACCGCCTTCAGGTTCGAAAAGGCGACCGATTCGCTTGGCTCAGCACAATAGATGTAGCATTTCTGACGCTTTTCTCGATGTATTTGTTAATAGAGGAATGCTGGCGCCGGAAAATCCTCTTAATCGGAGTGACAAAGGATACAGCATCACGGGATTTCAAACGCCAACTTATACCCATACTTTGGCAGGCGAAGCTCTTAACCAAATCAAGCGCTCAACGCGCATTAGAACGAGCCCCAAATACTGATCGCATGATCCTTCAAAGTATCAGTCATTTTGCTGCCGATAAACTTCCAGTTCCTTGGGCAACAATCGAATACGATGCAGCATTTCGCACCATGGTCCCAGATCGAAATCGACCTCGAAGAGCCACTTATGTTGGTGGCGCACGTCGGAACCGAATTGGATTAGAACGCACTTTTCTAAAAAGTTACATCCAATTAACCGAGGCAAAAAGTGATTCTAAACTTCGGAGCAATGTCCTATTCATTGACCGTTTGAGTCATCCAGAATTTGATGGCGCTACTGCGACCTCGCACTATCAATTTAACCACGAATATGGCGCCGCAACGGAACCAATACATGTACATCTTTATCGAAACAACACCATCCTCAATCCCTTACAGACCCTAACCCTCTCAATCCTTTCAAGTCTTAGCTGTTCATCAATCCCTGAAGCATTTGGGCACAACAAACCTTTGATGATTGCAGACAAGGTGGCAAAGTTCCATCAACATACCTTCAGTAATGTCATTGCTGGAACAACCAACTGGATTTCTGTCCATCCCCATCTGCGGTCATTTATTTTCTATCTCTCAAGTTTTCGTGAACGCCGTTCACGAATTGAGGCCCATCGTCGTGGAGACTAGATAAAATGCATTATGGATTTTCTGAACGATAGGTAATTTCTAGCCGGTCAATCACTTTTCGGCGTCGATGTGATTTTACCGCGTCGATGTTCGCTAGCTTGTTCTCAATAATTGGAATCAGTTTCTCATCAATTTCATAACCAATGCTGCTTCGATGTGTCTCCCTTGCGACTTTCATCGTCGTTCCAGTACCTAAAAAGGGGTCTACTACGGTATCACCCAATACTGAAAACATTCGAATTAAGCGATATGCAACTTCCTCGGGAAATGCTGCTGCTCGTCGGGAAACTTGTGGAATATACTGTCGTGCCCCTGGAAGTTGCCAAATTTGACTAAACCAGGTATTGCGTTCACTAATCCTATAATGGCTAGCATATCGAATCAAATCCTTCGGAGGAAAAAGGCGGGGCTGTCCTTTTCGAAAAAGCAATATAAATTCACAATCTTGTGTAACATAAGCATTTGGTGGAATGAATCCCGATCCTAAAAAGGCATTAGACCGCGTGGTAGGTTTCTTCCATAATATGTATGGGAGTGTTGTAAAGCCTATGGACTCGCAATGTTCTATGACTTTTACATGGTTAGGATACAGCTGAAAGTTATCATCGATTTTGCGAAGGGCATCACCAATGTTGATACATGCGATTCCCCCATCAACCAGAATCCGGAAGCATTCACTCCAAACCTGAGCTAGATAGATATGCATTGTTTGGAAGTCCTGGCAGCCCATCCTATTGAACAATTCGTCCCATAAATCAATCATCGGATATGGTGGGGACGTCACAATAAGATGAACTGAATCATCAGCGATTTCATACATGTGACGGCTGTCACCGATGATAACGTGATGGTTCGTTTCTGGGATTTCGAGAGGCCGACCTTTCAGCATCTTCGCTAGCTGCCGTTCAGGGTATGATGTCGACTTGGCTTTCTTGTCTGGCTTCGTGTCTTGTTTTTCTAGCTCTGAATGCACGGTCCGACCATCCACCCTTCCATAACTGTTCTTCAGACTCTAAAGCCTTTGCCATCATATCAAGGGGGAAAGGGTTATATCGAAATCACTAATCGTGCAGTGTCAGACCCTGTGATTTCTAGAATTCCTTTGTTTTCCATCTCCTTAAGAACACGGATTGTAATGGCAGGAGGTGACTTTGCAACTTTCTTAATCTCCGAAATGGGGACTTCTTTTTGATGAATCAACAACGCCAGAATATCCAATTCAGTTGGTTCAAGGGCCTCGGATAAAAGAAAATCAGCAACAGGGTTATCCTTCTGCACCTGTTTGATCTGCTTCTTTGCAGCATCTAGTTCATTCTTCTGTTTAGCCACTTCCTGATCCTTACTTGCTTGCAGCCGTCCGAGTTCCTTCTGTTTTTCATCTAACAAATTTTGCTGTGCTTCTAGGGTTGTCTTTTGCTTGAGTAACTCTTCTTCGACTGTCTCAATCCGCCCAGTCTTCTCCATGAGCGTCGCCTTCAAAACAGCAATTTGTTTTTGTTGCTCACTTAGTTCTGAATACATTCCTGCAATTTTGGCTTCCATAGCCGAACCAGATTCACGTAATTGAGTCAATTGTTCGTGACTATGGTTAATCAAGTTTTGTTGTTCTTCTATCCGCGACTTGGATAACTCGAATTCTCGGTCAATGCGCGTCAGGGTTTGCAGAGTACTGCTTATCTCATTGATTAAAGTTAGCATTTGAGTTTTGAAAGATTCACTCAAAGCTTGAAGCCGTGCTTGATTCTGCTCAAGGGCTAATTGGAATTGTTTAATCTCAGACATGTAGTTCACCATAAGTTACAAATCAATCGTTTTAGACACCTTAACCTGACCTGTGCCTTTGTCAAACTTGACAATTTTGTGTTCGGCCATCCGTTCGAGGATTTCTCGCACCTTGAATCGCCCAATAAATGTAGTCTTCTGTAAATGATCTAAAGTCGTGGTGTCTTTGCCTTTCAGTTCTATAGCTACTTTCGCCTCAGGCATTGTGATGATTCCTTCATTTAGCAAGTAGCGTAACGCTTTGTATTTCGCCTCTTGTGAAGCGGCTTCATTTCGCGCTTCATTGACTTCATCATTTAAGCTTTGCAATTGAGCTGCAAGCTTTTCATCAGAAGAACTGAGCTTCTCATCAACAATTCCCATATTTTTCTCCACTTCTCGGATGGCTCGTTCGGTATTCCTGATATCATCTTCGAGCGTTTCGAGCCTTGCTTCGGCTTCAGCTAATTCTCGCTGGAGCCTTTCACGTTCAGCTTTTGCTTCCACAATTACTTTTTGTTGTGCAGAGGTCGTGGATACTAATTTCATCCGTTCCTCACTTTCAGCTGATAATTGGCCTTTTAGCTCTGAAGCTTCACGGGTCAATTCCTCTTCTGTGGCTTGGCGTACTTCCCACGTTTCTTGAAGTCCTGTTGCCATTTCTTGGAGTTGGGCAATCTGGGTAAGAATGGCTGATAGTTCACGTTGGGTGGTTGCGATTAATTCTTCCACGATTGCTTGATTCTTTTGTAGTGATCCGATTAATGGTGAAATTCCAGTCATTGTAGACACCTATCCATACCATAGATAATTTCGTTTGGATTCGTTTCCAATTCGTTCTCAAAACTCCATTATCATATATTCCCAAAAGAGTTTTGCTGCACTTTTCTATTTAAATCAGGGTTTGAGGGCTCCAAATTCAAGGGCTCATTGAAGAATACCTTTTGAGGTTTGCGTACTATGTCAACAGGATTATATGCCTTCTCACAAGAAGGATAACGTAGGGTGAAAATTATGAGTCCGATTGATGATGCGCTACTAAAACAATATTTCACCGATTTTGATGGTCGCTTTAAAGCGCGTTTGAGTCATCTACGGGCGGGGCGAATCAGTGATGCTTGGCGGGAAAGCCAAGGGGTCCATGCTAAACACACAGGGATAATCAAGGTGGAATATCAAAAGGATCTCATGGGGCTCCTTGAGGAAGGAATGTTGGTTGCTATTCGGAATTACCGCGCTTTTCACCAACGACAACCTCGCTTCACCCTTTTAGAAGTTGCAGCAATCTGGCCAAGTCATTTCGGATTAGGCGGACTTGCTGAACAAGCATATTATCCACTTCAATTTGAGATAATCGAACAATCAGTGGTTGACTGGGAATCGGCAGACACCAGCACCATGATGATCCGGCTAAGTACCATTCCCATCAATTATGACTTGGTTTTATATCCTGACAAGGAACCGGATTTTCATAGAGGATTTAGTTATCCGATTCCCGCTGAAGAAGCTTTCATTGTGAATCGAGACCTCATCCACCTAATGTACAATAAAAGCATCATCAAAAACCTCCGAGTGCCTGAAAAAACCACAGCAAAGGCAAGGCGCGATCCTCGACTTGGTGTTTTAAAAATGTTCGAGGTTGCCAAAGAGGATATCCCTCTATACATTGATTTTGAACGTCTCGTTAGGTACCATTTCGGAGTATTCGCTTTTACTGGTGGTGGTAAAAGCAATATGCTCTCAAATCTCATCCGCCGACTTATCTACCACACTCAGGACACCAAATTGGTTATTTTTGATGTCGCAAGTGAATATCCCTTTCTCCTTATGGATGTGTTAAATGATCCCAAAATCCCTGCTCATATTATATTTGAAAATAAGATTGCTACTGCTGAGCAACTGGCCACATCCATTGTCCGGCCTCGCGATTATGAGGATAATCCAAAGGTCACAAACGCTCTCAAAGGTCTATTCAATCGAGATATCATTGGTTATCTTGCGCGAGAATCCCGCTCCCGGATATACACTTATGGCACGATTTTTCGGGAACTCGATGATTTAGTTGAACAAAGTTCGGGACGTCCAACCTATCTAAATGCTATCAATCTGATTGAGAAGCAAGTTACTCAGTATCTCGCTGAAAATGATCACAAAGAAGAAGAACCAATCAATGCTGCCTTTGTTACGTTTCTCGATGGTGTCGCCCAAGATGCAGTAGCACAATTTCGTGTTTCTGATCGGTCTCAACTCCATGCTTGGGCAACAACTCGGGCCAAAGCCATCAAAATCGAAGAATCCAGTGCTGAGACGGAAAAACCTGAATCACAGGATAAGAACGCCTTTACGATTGACCAATTACGGTATTTGATTGAAGGGAACAACCGCCTCCTGTGCTTGAGCATTGCTGACCCGAATACTATTCGGCAAATTGTCATTTCTCTGACTAGTCAGATTCTTTTTGGACGAAAGAAGCAGTTCCAAGT
>JABXGX010000331.1 GCA_016550405.1 archaeon
AATTCAAGCATACAAGTTGTTATCATGGAAGAGGAAGGCGAATTCACCGTAAACTAGCCTTGTTCACCTCCAAAGGTATCCAAATGAGTTGACGAAAAAGGAGTGAGTGTGACAATCTGTGACCATTAAAGTGCAACCACTCACTGCCCCTAACAAAGAAGTGGAAGACTACCTGCGCCAAGATCTTCCTCTCAATGGATTGCCTCTATATGATCTCACTTTAGCTTGGGATTCGAGTGAATGGTTTATTGCTCGAGAAAACGGAATACTTGTCGGGTGTCTTATTGTATACACTGGGGGTCGTGGGATGTATAGTTTCTTTACTCGTGGCAACCCTCCGGTTGTTGATAAACTCTTAGCCAATTTGACTTATCCTACAGTGTTTGCAATTATCCCACAGGAGCATCGTCCAATTGCCAACGCTTATTACCAGTTTCTTTCCTACGGCACCTTTCTCCTGATGAAACTAGAAGAATCGCGGTGTCAAATGCCTACACTTCACAAGACCATTCGCATGACTTCAAAGGACCTACCTGAGGTAGACAGATTTTACTCAACAACTACTGCTGGGGCATGGAATCCAGCTCAACTCGACATCGGTCCCTTTTACGGAATCCGTGACCACAAGAAACTCGTATCGATTTGTGGAACAATCGGTGTCTATGAAGCTAGTCCAGGTGTTGCTGTAATTGGCAACCTTGTCACGCTCCCCGCATATCAGAATCGAGGTTATGGAACTAGCGTTCTCTGTACTGTTATTCGTGAACTCTTCGATAAATATCAGCATGTGACACTCATGGTAGACTCCGCTAACCTTGGAGCCATCCGCATTTATGGGCGGTTAGGATTTCTTGTTCATCGCAAACTAGATATCGGCGTCTGCCAACGACGTGAAATACACTAATATTTACTCATCAGAAAATCAAAGCTATTATGATCGTTTACTGGCCTTCTTTGGTTTTTTCTTCTTTGATCTCTCCGGTAACACATCTACCCAATTTTTATGATCTTTATCTCGGGATTCACCCATTATGTGATCTCCGATACGTTGAATCAAAGTTAGGACAGGGCGCCACCTACGATGTTTGGATATTAAATGATTTATCCAAGGGGATGAAAAGCGGCCAGTAACACTTTTAATCAACGACTTTCAACCCCGTCACGAGGCGTATTCAACGATACTATTCAAAAAGGGTACACTTTCACGTTCGCTGAGTCATTAGTGAGATTCGCGAATCTATTTTCTACCATCTTTATCGGGATTGAAAAAATGACTGCCATAGGGCTAGACGAGACAGAAATGATCGCGGTGTACAAGGCGATCAGGGCAGTTTAGATAAGATTAGGTTATTAGTTATTTTTATAGAAAGATTTTTATATTAATCGAAGGCTCCTCCAACCTACAACACGGAATCTGGGTGGAGTTCGTGTTGACCACACAATTGGAGGGATCCAAGAAATGGCTTTAAACCGAAATCGAACTCGACTGCTGAAATGGGGGTCGCTGAACGCGCTGTCGCAAGTGCACCTAACCCTGCTCCGGTTGTACATCCTGAAGTGCGACGAGCTGTTATGCTTGCACTCACCTGCGTTAATCGGTGAAAGTAAAAATGAGTGCACCTAAAGCAGGGTCTTAGCGGTTCATTCGGTGACGGGTCTTCGCCGTCCTTCATGGCCACCAATCGCCGTTAGTGGAGAGTGAAGTGCATCTCTGATACGGCTTGAACTAAACCATGTGGGACTGTATTCTTTTGTAAGTCCTTAAAGGTCCGTTACCTCCGTGTTTGGTTCTTAGTCTACTGATTCTTGGCAGAGGGCTTTAGAGAAAAATATTTAATCTAGCTTGAGAAATCCGTTGGTGAGGCATA
>JABXGX010000332.1 GCA_016550405.1 archaeon
AGCTTGAATCGCCGTAGGTGGTTTTTCCTGCTTTTTCCCATATTGCTCTCGACTATCGGAATGACGCTTCCAGTAAACGGCATAAATCAAAATTCCTTAACACCCGATTATTGGCCTACTGATGACTGGCGTGTCTCATCACCAGAATTACAGGAAATGAGTTCCGCAGTACTCCAAGAGTTGCACCATTTTTCACAGACTAATAATCTGCCACTAGACTCTTATCTCGTAATTCGACATGGTTACATCGTCTATGAAGACTATCCCGGATCCTATGATAGTAATGATTATCACATTCTCCATTCAGTGACGAAAAGCTTCACTTCAGCGTTAATCGGCATTGCCATCGACGAAGGCTTGATTTCGAGTGTTGACACACCGGTAGTTGACATTTACTCCGATTGGACGATTGCAAATATGGATGAGCGAAAGGCCCGCATGACCGTAGAAAATCTGCTCAATATGCGTGCTGGGATTGAATGGGATGAATGGACCTACCCTTACACCGATGGACGCAACGACCTTGTTCAAATGATTTACAGTCCAAACTGCATTCAGTTTATGCTAGATCGACCCATGGCTGCTGAGCCAGGAAGCACTTGGGTGTACAACACTGGAGCCTCCCATCTTCTTGCCGGGATAATCCGTGAAACCAGTGGGCAGGTTCCCATTGATTTCGCCTACGAACACCTTTTCGGACCCCTTGGAATTTCAAACGTATTTTGGACCCGAGACCGGAACGGACTGAATTTCGGTGGAAGTGAACTGCACCTGTGCCCCCGTGACATGGCAAAATTTGGCCTTCTCTATCTTAACGATGGACAATGGGATGGGACACAAATTATTCCCTCGGATTGGGTTGCTGAATCCCAGCTGTCTGCAGCGATGCCATGGTCTGGAACAGGTTATGGGTATCAATGGTGGAAACAACTTGCATTTGGAACCTTTGAAGCACGCGGTCTGTATAGTCAATGGATCATCATTCACCCCGAATACGACTTGGTCATAGTACAAACGGCCTCTGATTTTGAAGGTGAGATTGACGTATTCGAGTTGGTTAACTATGTTATTCGAGCCATTGAAGAGTTCACTCCCATCGATTCCAACTCGTTGGGGTTAGGGATTATCATCTCTCTCGGCATTGCTGTTCCTGTGGCTATTGTTGGCGTCTATTTCATTCGGAAACGGCGAATTAGGTCGAGTTAGCCAGTCATAATTTAGTGTGGAGTCTATAAGGGTCGTTGCAACGAATGCAATGAACACTCGATGGTAACTGAAAGAATCTCTCTCGCCAAGGTACTTGTCGCAGGAGCGAATAATGTTGGAAAAACTACTCTAGTCAACAGTCTAATCTTCGAAGGATTTTCTGAAGTTACACCTACCATCGGGGTCAACTTTGCCCAAAAAATCTGCCACGGCGAAGGGGGGCCCATCAACCTCAGTATCTGGGATCTCAGTGGACACGAACGGTTTCGCTGTCTTATGCCTCGTTTCTGTCAAGGCGCGACTGGTGTCGTCTTGGTCTTTGATGTAACTGAACCCAACTCTCTCGAAGTCACTCGGAGTTGGCTTGAGTACATTGCATCTTGGAATACAGCTCCCGGTAGCTTTGCCCTTGTCCTGGTTGGAAATAAGATCGATTTAGGTCAAGTCATCTCCGATGAGTCCATCCAGATATTTTGTACTCAGAATCATATTGTAGACTATATTCTGTGTTCAGCCAAAACAGGGAAAAATATCAAACTTGTTTTTAGCACTCTTTGTTCTGCCATGCAACGCCACCAGCTTGGGTCAACGGAACAAACGCCAAGTCTCGTTCGTAGCCCAACGTAGCTGGATGTTCCCTTTCCTAATTCTGTAGGTTCTTTGCAGGATTAGTAAACGCTTTAGTGCGACCAGTCACAAGCGTCCAAGGGGTCTCTGCAGTGCGAACAAAGACCACAATCCTCCTCATTCTTTCACTCCTTGTTGGAACACAATTTGTAACTCTTCCTGGGTCGATATTTCTTAGAACACTAGGGACAGTTACAATAGGTAATTCAGCAGTTTTTCACCAAGTTCCTATTGATCCTGATGATGTTCGATTTGGGCGAAATGTCAATGTAATCGATGGGACGTCACCTTATGCTCAGCAAGTAGAACCGACAATGACCATACTCAGTACTGGACGTGTTCTAGTCGGATGGAAAGAAGCTCCTGAACACGCAGGTCCTGGGCATCGTGTAGCCTTTGCCTATTCTATCGACTCGGGGCAAACCTTCTCATCCAATATTCTTATGAATCCAACCGAACCCGGACGAAGGCAATCCGATCCTTGGCTAGTATCTGACCATCAAGATAATGCCTACTTTGTTTTCATGGATTTTGTTTCAAGCGAAGACAGTGGTATCGGAGTCGCTAAAACCATTGATGGTGGGGAAACATGGCAACCCACAGTCGAAGCCAGTGACACCCCTGGAATGGATGACAAAGACACTGCTTGTGTGGATCCAAGCGGCAATCTGTACATCGTCTGGGACGAATACGCTACAGTCAACCGACTACGCTTCACGAAATCCACCGATGGAGGGCAAACCTTCATCCCCACAACCTCCCCCTTCCAGCCCTACATTCCCTACATCGCCTCCTCACACAACGGCACACTCTATGTAGCCACAGGTGGCTGGTATTCTCTGTCCGGGCCTCCCGGTGATCGAATATGGATTACAAGATCCGATGATGGCGGAACTACTTGGACCCCGCAGATTCTTGTCACTCCCCTCATTTACGATGAAACAGCCATAATCCATGTAGTCGACACAGATACTCATGGGAACGTCTATGTGGCATACTCTGCAGGAACGTCAACAGACAAAGATATCTATGTGACAAAATCGACTGATGGCGGATTCTTCTGGGAACCTCCTGTTCGCGTTAATACCGTGACTACCAGAATGCAGCGCATGGTTGAAATGACCATCGATGAAGAAAATAACATTCACGTAGCCTGGTTAGATGCGCAAAACGATGAATGGAACATCTACTATAGCTATTCAAACGATTCTGCGGTTACCTTTACCCCCAACGTACGGGTAACTTCAGAAGGAACTTCGCTTTATTATTGGCGACCCGGGGATTACTTCACTATGCGAACTGGTCCACAAGGACGAGTTCATATCGTCTGGACTGATGGTCGAGGTGAAGATCAAGACATTTACTTTGCCAAACAAGATGTGGAAAATCCCC
>JABXGX010000333.1 GCA_016550405.1 archaeon
CTGTTACTCAGAAAATTCCATTAGACACAGGAAGTCCGATTCTGTTGAGTGGTCCGAAGAGTAAATTTGGATTGGGCATTAGCTTGCATTTCATTATTATTCCATCAGGAAAGAAGATAAACACGAAGCTTGTCTGGAAGTATGCTCGGCAGGAAATGCGAAACTCACTCCTTCTTGAAGGTTTAGCGGATAATGAAGCAGATATGTACGCATTTCGTCTCATCGATCCCATAACCACACCACCCGAAGTCCGAGTAGAATATACGGACAAGGATGGAGCCATCTTGGAAAGTCTCCAAGACCTGATTAGCTATCAACTGCTTCGGGGTCAATCCTACACTGGGACTCTGGAATCCTTATCAAGTATCTATACGGATTTGGCTGACACGTTTTATAGCATATCTGCGAATCAAACTCCTAGTTCAGAAGAAGCCGGTGATCGTTTTCAGAATGTAGACTTTCGCAATATTGAAGCTACAATAATGCAAGAGGATATTGAGAAGAAAGTAATCCTTGATATCCGTGGTAAATTAGAAGAATTGATAGAATTTTTTGGATTATTCTCACAGCAAAAATATTTGAAGCGAGTAATACCACAAGAAACGAAGTTTATTGAAGCCTTATATCTTTAAGTTCTCCCTTCAGGTACTCAGCTTTTTCTCTACTCACTGTCTATAGCGGAAGGGAAAATATGAAGTGAAGTAAATTTTCACTATTTTTCGTTTTCCCATTGTTTTCGATCAAACCAATGCCAGCAGGCGGCGTAATGGTCCTTTTCGACCTCTTTGAAGGGTGGTTCTTCAAGGCGGCATTGTTCATCAGCCATTGGACACCGGGGATGGAAGCGGCATCCAGGTGGTGGATTGATGGGGGAAGGTACTTCACCCACTGGTGCCCGGCGTGTGTGAACAAGTGTTGGATCTGGAATTGGTACAGCTGAAATGAGAATCGCTGTATATTGGTGTTTGGGGTTGTCAATTACTAAGCCCACGGGACCATACTCGACAATTTTGCCAAGATACATGATGCCAATGCGGTCACCAACGTATCGTGCCGAGGCTAAGTCGTGAGTGATGTAGAGGTAGGTTAAATCGTATTTTTTAATGAGGTCTTTGAGGAGGTGCAGGATTTCAGCACGGATTGAAGCGTCAAGCATGGATACGGGTTCATCTGCGACGATGAACTCAGGCTGGGTAACAATAGCCCGGGAGATGACTACGCGTTGTCGTTGTCCGCCACTAAGCATGTGGGGGTAACGATAAAGGAAGTCTTCGGGGGGAATTAACCGGACATCTTCCATTGCCATCTTAACTCGTTCTATGAGCTCTTCACGATTTTCGGTGAGACGATTCACTCGGAGTCCTTCAGCGATACTATCATGGACTGAGAGTCGGGGATTTAGGGATTCGAATGGGTCTTGAAAGATAATTTGGAGTTTCGGACGTAGTACTTTCATTTCTCGTTTGGTAAGTTCGGTCAGGTTAATTCCAGCGTAAGTGATTTCACCTTCAGTAGGCTCAGTGAGGTTCAGGAGAACGCGGCCCGTTGTGGTTTTGCCACATCCTGATTCACCCGCGAGGACAAAGACCTCATTCTTGTAGATGTCAAAGGATACATCATCGACGGCTTTGACCCAGATTTTTTCACGGCTAAAAAGCTGGGCGATGAGCCCTCGACGGACGGGGAAGTATTTTTTCAGGTTGCGAACTTGGATAAGCGGTTCTGTAGTTGCCATAATGATCACTTCCAAACATTTTTGCCCCACAAGTTGTCGGCATGGTGACAAGCAACAAAGTGTTTTTCCTTGATTTCACGAAATTCGGGTTCCTGATTTAAACAAATCTCCGTGGCAATTGGGCATCGGGGATGGAATCTGCATCCAGATGGCGGAAAAATGAGACCAGGTGGGGCACCCGGAATATGAACTAGGAGTTCAGTACCCAGAAGACTAGGGACAGAACGAATGAGCCCCTCCGTATAGGGATGGAGTCGTTCCTTGAAGATGGTGACAACATTTGCGAATTCAACGATTTGGCCAGCATACATGATTGCGACACGATCACAAGCTTCAGCAATAGTGGCAAGATCATGAGTAATGAGGATCACAGAGAGTTGGAATTTCTGTTGCAGACTTTGAAGCAGTTTGAGAACTTGGGCTTCAACAGTGACATCGAGGGCAGTGGTAGGTTCATCGGCGATAAGGACTTTGGGTTCTGTGACTAATGCCATGGCAATCATGACACGTTGTTTCATACCCCCGCTAAATTCATGGGGATAATTGTGTGCACGGGTCGGATCGACGCCAACAACTTCGAGGATATCTTCCATCTTTTTGTAGGCGTCATCCGTAGTGATATCTTCATGGAGTATAATAGCCTCGACAATTTGGTCGCTAATGCGGAGAACAGGGTTAAGAGCGTTCATGGCTCCCTGAAAGACCATGGAGATTTCCTCCCAACGAATTTGTCGCATTTCATCCTGTGTTTTTTGTGTGAGATCTTCCCCGTCCAGAAGGACTTGTCCTTCAACAATTCGTCCAGGATAGGGAAGCAAGTTCAACAAAGCATAGGCTGTGGTTGATTTACCACAACCTGATTCTCCAGCAATTCCCAATGTCTCACCACGTTGTAGATCAAAGCTGACATCATCGACAGCTTTCACAGCACCTGCTTCAACGAAGAAATATGCCTTTAGATTTTTTACTTCAAGTACTGCCATTCATGTTTCCTCCTTTGGTCTACTCCTTGCGAATTCGAAGTCGTGGATTGAGAATCTCATCGACTGCATAGCCGACTAAGGTAAAGGACATTGCTAGAAGGACAATGCACAGGCCAGGGAAAAAGAGATAC
>JABXGX010000001.1 GCA_016550405.1 archaeon
AAGGAACCTGTCCTCATTGTCAAGCGTCCTTGGATCCCCAAGAACTCCTAACAGGGGATTGACATTAGGTAGGTCTTATTGATATGTGATCTTGAAAAAAGAGAGCGGGGGCTGAGAATGAATCTCAGCCAAGCATTTGTTCAAAGACGTCCGCTTCAACCTGGTGAGGCATCCGAATACCTGTAACCTCAGCCGCTAGCGGCGTTAAGGCCATCAGATCGTTACGGTTAATCAGGCCCAGCTTGAACTTCCGCATACCAGCAATAAGCTGTTGAACACCCACTCGGATGCGTTCAAAGTAGGTGTAGACACCAATTGCAGGTTTTGGAATCTCCTTGTACCGATTGCCAAACTCGTGGTTCAGATCCGCAGAGGCAATGAAGAACTTCTCGGGATCATCACCATAGTCTTCCACGAAACTCTTTGGCAATTGACCTTTCTTTGCTAATTCCATGAAGAAATCAGACTTCATGGCTGCAGTGAGTGGTGAACGAGCGACAGCAACAGCCTTGAAGAATGGACCACCACCGAAGTTGCTCATTGCGATCGCTTTCACGATTTGTGCTTCGTGGATAAAACCACCTGCAATTGAGATATCAGGTACATGTTTGCCTTTCTTCTTCAGGATCTGACAACCTTTCAGCACTTGCGCTGCAAGATAGACAGTAGGTGTACTTAGTTCGTTCATATGTGCCATAGGGCTCATACCTGTTCCACCACCAGCACCATCAAGGGTGAGCATATCCACCTTGCCTTCACTGGCAACTTTCAGGGCAAAAGCAGTAGCTTCTGGGCGATACGCACCAGTTTTCAGGAAGACTTTTTTCGCTCCTTGTTCACGGAGCCATTTCAGGTCTTCAATGCAGCTCAGATCTGGCATGCCAACTCGGCTGTGACGCTCAAAGGTTTTAATCGTTCCCGCCTTGAAGGCTTCTTGAACGACAGGGTCTTCAGGGTCAGGGAGGACCACGTACCCACGACTCTTGAGCTTTTTAGCACGCTCAAGGGTTGGTAGACGCACCTCACCGCCAATCGACTTGGCTCCCTGCCCCCACTTTCGTTCAATCACATTCACCTCAAGCTTGGAAATCGCATACACGTCAACCCCAAGCCGCTGGTCTTCAACATTCGTCTGAACCACGATGTCACCGTGCTTCTCATCCCAGAACTTCCGGTAAGAGTCAATACGGAATTGCAGGTCTGGTGAATGACTCACCTTCCCATTTGTGATTACACTCTCATTATCCATACCGCAGACATTCTCTCCAACGGTTTGAATTGTTCCTGCTAAGGCGGAGCCCATAGAGATGCCTTCCCAGTGATTTCTAGCTACTGCGGTGGATCCGAGTCCAGCAATGAGCATGGGTAACTTGAGTGGGATTCCACCTACCGAGGTGGAGGCGTCGGCGTTGGGGAATAGTGCTTTGTCTGAATCGGCTTCGATTCCTTCGGCACCTTGGAGAGCAGCAAGCAGTTGGAAGTTTGACCAGTCAAGCCCAAAGTCCTTGTTGGCGGATGCAGTGCTTTGCCCGAAATACTCATTTGTAGGGTAAAGAACTTCGTGACCACGGAAAGCGGATTTGCTGATCATGCAAAGTACTTTGCAGTCTCTGATGCAGATGCCGCACATGCCGCTGACGGGATTTGGATCCCGTGTGCGGAGGGCGGTACCATCGGTGGATCGTGCGTTGTTTAATCTATCATCCATCACGATAAACCTCATGTTTGATTCTGTCGTGGGGTCTTTACAATTGTAAAGGGAATTGCCGTTTGGATGATTTGGTTAAAAAGACTTTGGTTGTATTGTTCTGCTCGTGCTGCACTATTTGGATTAACTGACATTCTTTTTCTTAGGTTCCTAATTCGGGTCTCCACTCGTATCGCGTGTTTTACAGGATGTAAAGTAAGCGATGATGTCCATGAAACCGTTGGCACAACAACGAGGACGTTGGCTCTGTATGGCTGGGTAAGGAAAAGTGAGACCAAATCAAGCCTAGCAGCGAGGAAAGTGAGGAATGGGAGGTAGTGGTGGCGATGGTAGAGGTGGAGGATAACGGGGACATGGATGACTCCGAAGGCAGCAACCATAGATTCGTAAACGATGAAGGTGAGGTTTTCGCGGATGACCAATCCGGCTAAGGCGATGTAGCTGACGACGATACCAGCAATAAGAAATATGAAGAAGGCAAACCAGTGAGTATTTTCAGGGAACGATTCATGCCATCACAACCAATGGTGAGTAGACTGGTACGGACAGTTTCGCTATAAAGGATAGAAAGCCTTAAGCTAACTTTGCTGCAAATAGGGTGCGAGGTTTAGTCAATGGGTGTTATCAAAGTCATTGAATTGGTCGGTAACTCGACGAAAAGCTGGGAAGACGCTGCTAATCAAGCTGTGAATATTGCTGCCAAGACGCTTCGGGGTTTGACTGGTGCTGACGTCACCGGTATGACCGCGGTGATAAAGAACGGAAAAATCGTCGAATACCGCGCAACCGTCAAAATCGCCTTCATGATTGAAGACGTCAAAGCGTAATCAATGTGGCTGAGGGATGGAACACCGTCCCTCTATTCTTCTTTTTTCGCCAGCCTAAAAGAATGCTGGTTCTTATCCTTAACTCAAAGAGCAATATACATAAGTTACTAACAAAGTAGTAGTCGCCAAAACTGGTTGTGGATTGATAATGGTTGAAGAAGACAGTGACGTGTATCGTGCGCTCCAACAGCATATGGACCAATTTCCAATCAGATTCCCCCGACGAAAGGGTGGAGCTGAGATTCGACTTTTAAAACAGCTCTTTACCCCTGAAGAGGCGAAGATAGCGACTAAATTGAGCTTCTCTCCGCATCCTTCCGAAACAGTAGAAGACATTTACCCTCGTCTAGCAGAGATGGGAATCACAAAACAAGAATTAGAAGAGACCTTAGATGGTATGGCGAAGAAAGGCATTATCAGCTATCGTCGAGAGGGAGACACTAAGTATTATAGCAATGTGCCGTGGATTTTAGGGATTTTCGAATACCAAGTGGATAAACTTACACCTGCACTTTTAGCTGACATGGAACATTACTATAATTCGCCGCCGCTGCAAAAAATCCAGAGTACTGGGATATCCCAAATGCGTACAATTCCAATTGGTCAAAGTATTAAACGTGAAGATAGTGTTGCCCAATATGACAATATCCGCAAGCTCATTGAGCAATCAGCTGGTCCCTTTATCGTCATTAATTGTGTATGTCGTCAATTGAAAGATATTGCCGGGGATTCGTGTAAGGTAACGGACCGTCGGGAACTTTGTTTAGGGGTTGGTGAGTTTACGAGTGCGTACATCGAATTTGGATGGGGACGCGAAATTACTAAAGAGGCAATGCTGGACATATTGAAGCAAAATGAAGATGAAGGTCTGATTCTACAACCAAGCAACACCAAAGAAATTGAATTTGTATGTAGCTGCTGTACATGTTGCTGTCTTGGATTAGAAAGCATCAAAGCAGCTCCACGTCCCGTTGACTTCTTCACAACAAATTACTTTGCTCAAGCAGATTCCGACCTATGCAGTGGCTGCGGAACCTGCGTTGATATGTGCCAAATGGATGCCGCAACACTTGTAGACGGTGTCGTGAATATCAATTTAGATCGATGCATTGGATGTGGGGTATGTATTGCAAATTGTCCTTCTGAGGCAATTCAGCTCAATAAAAAGGAAAAGCACCAAGAGCCCCCTGATACTTTTGAAGACATGTATTCATTAATCGCTCAACGACGCAAGGAATTGGACAAAGATATCTAATAACCACTCAAGAACCCATACTGACTAAACTTAAGTATTCAGTTAGCCACGTCCTGAACTCAATCGACCATCACTCATTGTCCAGTGACGGTCAGCATATTTAATAAGATCTTGGTCATGTGTTACAACAACGAAAGTGATTTTCTCATCTTTGTTGAGTTTACGGAGTAGTTGCATAATTGAAGCGCCTGTCTTGGTATCTAGATCGCCAGTAGGTTCATCGGCAAAAACTACTTTGGGTTTATTCACTAAAGCACGAGCGATGGCGGTTCGCTGTTGTTCTCCACCGGACAATTGACGAGGAATATGGTCTTTCCGTTCAACCATATCAACAGCACGGATGACGTCCATGGCTCTATCCTCAATTTCCTTACTCTTGAGCGTGGTCGGCCAGAGGGGAGAGGCGACGTTTTCGTACACTGTCATGGTGGAAATGAGGTTGAAAAGCTGGAAGATGAATCCGATTTTCTCTTGCCGGATTTTGGGGAGAATCCGTTCATCGACGACTGTGAGATCCATTTGGTCGAAGATGATACGTCCATCGGTTGGTCGGTCTAGGCCTGATAATACGTTGAGGAGCGTGGTTTTCCCACACCCACTTTTCCCTTCGATGACGATGAATTCACCAGAACGAATGGTGAGGTTCACATCGCGTAAGGCGTGAATGATTTCGCGACCACGTCGATATTCCTTTTGAATCTTTTGGGCAACAATAATTTCTTCAGACATTTGATATCATCCTCCGTTACTCGGGTCGAGTTAGCGCCTGTATTGGGCTAATTCGAAGAGATCGCCATAAGAGGATCAGGATTCCCGGTAACTGAACAAACATCACTGCTGCAAATGAGATTAACATGAATGATGGGTTAATCAGAATATAGCGTAAAGGATCTGGGATGTAAATTATACTATTTCCAAGTGGGTCAAGTGTGAACATAATAGCAAAGGAACCATAAATTCCAGTGGCCAATACTCCTAGCAGTGCGATAGTGATCACTGCTGCAATCGTGATGAATATCACTTCTCCCAATACGAGCTCCCGAATATCATGGTTCGACCAGCCAACACACTTCAAAGTTGCAATGTCATCTTTTCGGGCATGAGCTAGCAACCATGAAAAGATGATTCCCATTATTGCCCCAGCAACCAGAGTGTACCCGATGATTACAGGTAATGTTGGGTCGAGCGCTAAATAGTACTGGCGTACTATAAACGCGATCCAAGTCAAAAGAATTGTATAGGCCACAAGGAATACAATGAATCGTCGTGTGGTTCGGATGCTTATACGCCACGCTTTGAAGAATATCCGTAATACCATAGTTATCTATCCTCTACCATTTGGTCTGTACTCACTATTCCGAGATGCCTTAAAACTGCTTTGACTACCTCGGTTAGTTTTATTCTTCGTCTGCTATTCGCTCAATGATATTCTGAGCGTACCGACTTACCATCCGTGAGGCGAGCTGAATCAATCCAGTTACAACCAGCACGGAAAGACAGAGAATGATGATATTCGGGTATATCGAACCTGTAATCGAATAAAGGAGGGGTAAAAAATATTTCCAGGTGAGGTAGATGGCATAAATTCCTGCTAGAGCGAAGAAGACAACAGAAAAGGCAAATAATGTCAGGACCAGTCGCCAATCGCCACTCCCGGTTGTAACTTCTCCAATACCTTTTCCGATAACAAAACGTTTCACCCGTCCATGGAATCGGATAAAGAATCCGAAGAATAACATGAATGCAGCAAAGGCAATTGCACTACCGATTAGGAGCAGGAAGACAATAATATCCTGATTGTTCTTAATCAGATCCCAGATTCCTGTTAAAACCAGAAAATAGCCCACTGCGGCTCCAATCAAGACAAGTAGTGTTAATAATTGGATGATGAATGTACCTGTGGCTGCACCCGCAAATAGGCGGTCAAGATTCACGCCTCGTTTGGATTCTTTAGGTGGCTCTTTTGACACTATTAATTACCCCTGATAGCGAAGTATGTACCCTCTCTCAAGTGTTGCTACAAAAAGCTTCCGTCGACAGTGTGAGACAAAGGCTTATAGGAGAGCAGGCAACGGGAAACCGTAGTTACACCTCCCTTCAATTCCTGAAAACGTGGCGACTACCCAATGGGCTCATTATCTCTCCTTCAACGGGAAATTCGACAATTAGCGAACAAACAAAACACTGTCATATTAGCCCATAATTATCAACCACCAGAAATCCAAGATATCGCCGACTACATTGGAGACAGCTTTGGCCTTTGCCAGCGAGCCCAACACATTGATGCAGACACCATTCTGTTCTGTGGAGTCCGATTTATGGCTGAAACCGCGGCCATCTTAAATCCTAGTAAACGTGTCCTAATACCTGATCCTACTGCACGTTGCCCAATGGCTGCACAATTACCTGCCCGATTAATCCGGGACGCAAAAAAACAGCACCCAGGCGTACCTGTAGTTCTCTACGTCAATACCACTGCCGAAGCGAAAGCTGAAGCCGATGTGCTTTGTACATCATCCAACATGTGCACTATTCTCAAAGCTTTGGATACAAACCCTATTCTGTTTGGCCCTGATGGGAACATGGCTGATTATGCCCGGCACGAATGCGGTTATGATGTAATTCCCATTCCCGACCATGGATTTTGCCATGTCCATGAAACATTCAGTTTTGACCCGCAAACCCTTGCTTTAAAAAAAGAACATCCACGAGCCAGACTCTTGGTCCATCCAGAATGTGGACGGAATATTCAGAAACAAGCCGACTTCATTGGATCCACTGGACAAATGCTCCAATACGCCCGTAAGAGCTCTGCCACGAGTTTTATCATCTGCACCGAAGTTGATTTAGTGACTCGGATGCGGCGGGAAATGCCTGAAAAAACCTTCATCCCCGCCCTCGACTATGCGGTTTGTAAGGCAATGAAAAAGCTTACCATCGAAAAAGTCAAGGCCAGCCTTGTAAACGACCAATTCCATGTCACAGTTCCAAAATCCATTGCAGACAAAGCCCGAAAAGCGATTCATCGTATGCTCGAACTTTCTACTCAGTAAGGTCAAGAAACTAATCGACGAGAAGGCTTTAGAAGCAGTTAACTCACTAGCATAGACAGAGTGACCATTCATGCCTCCAAACGCTTCGCATCTGCCAACCATTCCTCCGCAGCTAATTCTACGGAAATTCTATGAAATGCTTGATGAAGACATCGGGTTTGGAGACATTACGACTTCTGCTCTCATCACCCCTTCTCAAAGAGCACTGGCACGGGTGTTTACTCGTCAACGAGGTGTAATCGCGGGTATCAACATCGCATATACAATCCTTCGAGACTTCGACTGTACAGTAACCATCAAGAAGAATGATGGCGATCAAGTTTCAGCAAACACCACGTTATTCACAGTAAAAGGATCTGCTTCAACGCTCCTAACAATCGAAAGGACCCTGCTGAACTTACTTCAACGTATGTGTGGAATTGCCACCGCAACTGCCCACTTGGTGAAACTCGCACGAAGCACTAATCCACAAGTTCGAGTTGCTGCCACACGAAAAACTGCTCCTCTACTCAGATTGTTTGATAAACTCGCCGTCATCATTGGTGGGGGCGATCACCATCGTTGGCGTCTTGATGATGCTATACTCATCAAAGATAACCATCTCGAGTTTTACTCAAACCTGACTGACGCGATAATACAAGCCCGTCAGAATGCAAGTTTCACCTCCTCCATTGAAATTGAAGTCACTAGTCGTTCCGAGGCTTTGGCTGCCGCCACGGCAAATCCAGATATTATTTTGCTGGATAATATGTCCCCCGAAAAAGTCAAGAGCATTGTGAGTGCGCTTCGCCAGTCGCATCCTCAGATTCTCTTAGAAGTTTCTGGTAACATTACATCGACCAATATCCAAGACTACGCACAAACGGGTGTTGATGTTATCTCTGTTGGCTGGATTACTCACTCGGTTCCCGCACTCAATTTGAGTATGGATATTCTGCCAACGAAGAAACCAAGTAAAGGGAAGAGATGATCCAGAAAATGGCAATTGATTATGAAAAGATTAAATCAACAATCACCAACTGGTTACAAGATTACTTGGAAAAAAGTGGTTGCACCGGATTTATTGTAGCAATTTCTGGGGGAATTGATTCAAGTGTCGCAGCCGTATTATGTCGTAAAGTAACCAATGCGACTTTAGGGCTCATCCTTCCATGTAGTCAGACGCCTGATGATGCAGCTCACGATGCGCAACTCCTTGCTGAACAATTCGATATCGAATATCTCACCTATGATTTGACGCCCACCTATGACTCCTTACTCATGACGTTTGGTCTAACTCCAGATACTCCAGTCACCATTCCCTTAGCTAACATCAAGGCCCGATTACGCATGATCGCACTTTATTACGAAGCAAACCACCGAAACCGCCTAGTGGTGGGAACGGGAAATCGCACCGAACTCATGTTCGGATTCTTTACCAAATACGGTGATGGTGGTGCAGATTTGTTACCTTTAGGTGATTTGCTAAAACATGAAGTTCAAGGACTCGGCGCTTTTCTTGGAATTCCCGAACATATCTGTGTTAAAACACCAAGTCCCGGATTATGGCCAGGTCAAACAGATGAAGGCGAACTAGGAGCAAGTTATGACCAATTAGATGACTTAGTTTCAGAGAAAATCCCTCAAGGTCTAACTAAGGAACAAATCAAACACTTTCAACAGCGAATAGCCAATAATGCACATAAACGTGCACTCCCTCCAATTTGTCAACTATCCAAGACAACGAACGTATCAGAGTGACAATCATATGGGTATAGGAAAACGAATTTTGGGTGGAATCCTCAGCTTCTTTTACCATAAGCAAATCCATGCATTCAAAGTTCAGCTGGATGGGCAAACCTACTATGTCTGCGCCCGATGTTCCGGATTGTATCTCGGAATTTTCATTGGTCTTCCGGTCTCATTCATCATGCTCTTCTTTTACCCTATTTTTTACAGTCTAGGGGATATTGGAACAACTCTTGTCGCTGTCGCGATTTCACTTCCTGCCATTCTAGATTGGACCACACAACGGTTAGCCCTGAGAGAAAGCCGGAATGGAATTCGGTTCTGGACAGCGCTACCAACAGGTTTTGCGCTCTCTTGGTACTTAGTCTCCCCCGTCTCTTTCCTTATGAAAATTCCAGTAATGGTTGTAGTACTCCTCTTCCTAGCTGTTTTCTTCTTCATTGACCGACGAACATACCCTGAGATCACAAATGCCACAAATAACAATTAGGAATAAATCTGAGGAACTTACTTCTCAGCTTTAATCCGTTTAAGGGCACTCTTCGCAGCTTTTTGTACCGTCTCATCAGGATCCAAACGGGCGTCTTCAATATCCTTCACTGCAGCTTCTGGTAACGAATCAATCGAACCCAACGCTGTAATGGCAATGACTCGTTGCTCTGGGCGATCCGCTCGCATGGCTTCAAGGAGTCCTGGAACAGCATTCGACCCAATTTGCTCCAATGCTCTCTGGGCTGCCAAACGCACTTCCATTCCTCTTTCTTCATGTATGAATTCTTCTTCATCAGACAATAATTCGATGAGGGCGGGAACCGCCTCTGAGGCATCACTACCTAAGTTTCCAAGAGCAAAGGCAACCTCACCCCGCACTACCTCATCGCTATCAGATAATGCTTCAATTAACTGCTCTTTGGCATACAGTGCCGAAGTGCCCATCTGAGAAAAGACACGGGAGGCTGCTCGCCGTACTTCATCATCATCGCGTTGTAACAATGCTGTCAGGGATTCAGCGGCCTCCGCAGCATCGGAACCTAAATAATATAACGCTTCAGCAGCGTACCGGCAAATGTCATCCTCATCACTATCCAATCCACTGATGAGCATTGGTAATGCTTCAAGCAACATGGGGTTGTTCCCAGACTTTGAGACAATTTCGAAGGCCGATCGCTGGATTGACTCCTCGGAGTTTTCAAGCAATCCTATTAGGTCTTGCCAAGCATCTTCATCCTCATTGACCAGTTCTAATGCCTTCTGAATCTCGCCTTCTTCCAGTAATTTATAGAGGTCTGACAAGTAAGCCGCCTCGGAAGGTTATTCCGCTGATAAGATAAGGTCTCATATCAGTTCAAAAAGGTTATCGCCCATTGCCTGAAAACCTGAAGAACTATAAGAGCTTCCCAATTTTATAACTGAATCATCCAATCAAATTTGCGTAATCCTAAGGCTAAGGTCACGGAAAGCAACTGAATCCCTGTTTTTCCTCGAACATGCGTATCCAGAAAAGCATTCAATGCTTCCCGCGTTTGAAAAGTTACAATAAGAATAACATTCGGTCGGTCACCTGATTCCATCACAAGCTTGACTTCTTCAACATCCCGCAAGTTAGTATTCAATTTTGTAAGAGTTTGCATTTCAACTTCGAGTTGAATCAGTGCTACTACTTCCATTCCTGCTTGTTCTGGGTCAACCAATGTCGTAAAGCTCTTAATGACATTATTTTGCTCTAATCGAGCTACTCGGCTACGAATTGTCGCATCGCTCACCTTCAACTGTTTAGCGACATTCCGAAAAGATTTCCGCGCATCACGCTGCAAGATATTCAGAATCTTGCGATCCAACGCATCCAAATCCACACGATATTTCCGTCGTGATGGCTTCTCGGCTTCCGGAGTCGGATGAAAGCCTAAGTAATGAATGATATCACCCCGGTGCTCCATGTTCAATCGATATACATACACAGCTCGTTCGGATGTGGTTAGAGCGTCACTCACCTTTTGACACTGAAAACACCGAAACACCAACCGGGGTTTTGCACTAACCGTATTGCAGTTCTGGCATTGAAAGGCAACCTCTGATTTATAGTCCCGTTGCTCACCTTCCAATGATTTTCTACAGGACGGGCATCGCAAGCCATTCGCCGTTTCAAATCCGGCTCGGGGGCCAATAAATCCGCAAGAAAAATGTTCAATTACAGGATAGCGAATCAACCGACTCCCTTCACAGGTCAAACACTGATACTGAGGATGTAGATCTGGTGATTTGCACTCTCCACACGTAAAGATCGATTCGACGAGTTCCCCTTCGAGAATCCCCGCCCGCCGTAATCCCTCCAAGCGATCAACCGTCTCTTTTGCATCAACTTCAAGTGTCTTTTCGGCTTCAGGGTATCGAAATCCATAGGCTGTCGATGAATCCAGGATGGGCTGGAGTTCCTCGATACTACCATCAAGTAGCTGTTTGATTAGTAACCATGCACTCCGCTCTTCTAATACTGATGGTTTAAATGTCACAGAGCCACCCACTTGTGCTCGATACCTGTTACTCACCCGGTTCGGACGCTGATATGCTTTGCCCTTCTCTCGAAAACCCCAACTTTCTCGGTATAAGAGTTCAACAAAGTGTAAACCTTTTAAGATTAATCGGAAGCCCGCAATCGCGTGGAATAATCAAATTCTTTCTTCAGTTTCACATCCTTTTCACTCCCAAAACTACGCAAATGCGTAGTTTCGGTGATGGGAACTACGCAAATAAACATTTCAACAAGTATTATTTAGTAACACAGACTCCGGAAGCACCCAAGGACGCGAATCGGATGTCCGGGCGCCTTGAAAAATCTATCCCACCCGGGGAAACCCTCCCGAATCCTGTCCATCCCAAATCCCTCTTCCCGTTGTCCGAACCTCAAATGTTTTTTTTCTGAGGTACCTGGCACCGACGAGCGTCCTCTGTCTGGGTTACCCCCCTTGCGGGGATATAGGGGGATGACCACACAGGGACGTGCCCGATCTTTCTCGGGCACTTCTACCAATCTGCTTGACCGCAGGGTCTATCGGGCACTTGATTTATTCGAACTTTGGTGTTGTAGGTAAATCCATAAAGATGGCTCCAATTAGTTTTCGAAAAAATAAAGGCTTGTAACGTCATCATAGATGCTACGGATGTTTTAAGGCTCATGAGTCAACGGGAGCTTAATCTGGCTGCCTGAGATGAATAGAAGAATCCATGCGACCACACTGAGGCCCAAGCCATAAATCATGGCTGTGGGGATGAAGGCTACCATCGCCATTACCATCACTGCTACAAACCACAGAATGAAGGAGAGAAGAGTAATCCATGTCCAAGTTTTGTTCTTTCCTTCTCGTTCATTTGCTAACCGGTATAATGCAATAAAAGGCACTAAGAGAATATACCATACGATGAGAATAGCACCATATATCGAAAGTGGAAGAGGCTTGACCAGGTAATTGTTGACGCTATCCAAGACGATTCCAGTCGTCAGAGGCGTCGGCAAGATCACAACGAGAATTAGAAACACACCAGTTAGAATAATTGGGAAGATTAAACGCCATTTCTGTTCGGTAAACCATTACCACCAGGAATATAACCACAAGAAAAAGGCATGCACTCCGATAAACACATAATTTAGCTGGGCGATACTAAGTTATTTATTGTCGACTTATGAAGTATATACTGAAGGTGAAGCAGTATGGGCACTCGTACGGAACAAGATTTCAATGGCAAACCTGCACTTCCCTCATCTAACCTGAAAGTCGAATGAATGGTGTTTAAGTATTCTCTTCAGAGACTTTTTTGTGAACACAATCACTTTTATATTTCTGAGGTATAATCACTACTGAACTTGGTAACGGGAGCTAAGTTTCTAAGGGGGTTTAAGAATTTAGAATTCTTTCTAAAAAAGATAAACAAATTATTATCATAGTGGTTTTCACAGCAATACTTCTTTCTATGTTCGCTGCTGAAACATGGTTCAGTTGTGATGCTATTCCTATTACTGACCCATTAGTGATACAATTTGGCAATGATGCAGTAATCAGAAACTCCGCAAAGAAACTCGTTGGGGAAGTTAATAACGCTAAATTGGTTTACGTCGATTCGTTGGCCACTCTCATGCTAATCTGTCGAAAAGCAATAGGTGAACTATTTTACGTTGGGCATGGTTCTGAACAGGGATTACATATTGGTGAAGATTTGATATCGTGGAACGATATCAATTCGGTAATCCAAAGAATGCCTGCGACTGAACATTACTTTGCTGCATGCTTCTCAGCGAACATTGGAAAAGTAAAAGACAAGTTAGTTCTCGGCTTCCCAAGTATCATCGATGCTGATGTGGCATCTCTTCTGGTTTCAATGACTTACTATTACATACACGAACAATTCGACATGTTGATGCAGCTAACACAACAACTCTTTACTGGGTTTTACCTTTCAAAACTCCTGAAACCAGAGAAACCGCTTTGGTATGTTGAATACACACAAATTTCAGGGTGGACGCCATATGGTCTCTATTGTCCTCCCGCTGTATACTTTCTTCTTAACGCTATTGACATATCCATCATACAGAATACAGGTGCGTTTTCAGCAGCATTGATAACTGCTATTGTCGCCTATTGCACAGGTGGTATTGGTGTAATCATTGGACCATTTTTAGTAGGAATGGCTACAGCCATGGCAGTTATCGCTGCAAGAGACACTCAAGGAGTTCAACCCTATACTTATGTCGAAATCTGGATTCCACAGGATGCTTATAATTACGTGATGATGCTAACTGACCACATCTGCTTTTTTCGCACAACGAGTTTCTGGTGGATTAGCTGTAATTTTTGGTGTATCCCAATAGGACCTGTATGATGTGTTAAGAATGGATACGACTTTAATGAAGCCATTTAGAAAGCAAATTGTCCTTGGGCTAACAATGGGTCTTGCGATAGTAATTGCAATCAATGTGATTTGTATATTTCTAGTGATACCTTTCCCGGATTTGCGGATTTTAACGGTTTTAACAGCTATCGCCGTCTTTGGATTTCTTGCCAGTCTTTTCACAACTGATAGTAAAGGTATATGGTCCATATTCTTCTGGTTAGGTGTTACACTTTTGGCACAAGTTTTAGGTGGAGTTCTTTGGTCAGTGTTTATTCCGATAACTGACCTAAGTCTATTAGTCTACAGTCCTTGGCTTACGTTTGCCGGTATTGGTATAGCCTTTTTGGTAGCGATTCCGCTATTCAATTTTCTAACAGCATACAAGCAAAGCAAGGGAGCTACCTCCCCTTCATTAAGAACGTGAGTCTTCCTCGAAAGGCTCACTTCTTCTTTTTTCCTGCTGAAGCTATAATAGCTGTACTATAACAATAATACTATATGCTGTATGCTCTCTCTAAGCTAGAGTTTTAAGTTTAAAGACTTAGACAAGTTAAGATTAGCTAGTTTACTGCCTCAAGACTTTATTGTAGCTATTTATATCAACTCGAAGGGTGGAACTGCATACAGTTTTCCCGATTGACGCAAAATGATGTCCCAGGTCACAGGATGTGTGGGGAGTCCCTTGCAGGTTGCTGCATCTTTTATCACCTGAACTTCGGTAAAGAAAACCCCCGACAAAGCTTATACTAATCTTGGCTGTTTTCTTTTGTGGGCATCGCTCAGCTAAAGTAGGGTGTGAAACATTCTCTCAGTATCAGCAGGAAGAACACATAAATTGGCTGATTATACAGCCGCATTTACTCAACCGCTGCTGCGGCTGGAAGATTATAGAATGACAGTGCATTGAACAGGAATCCGATGAACAAACAGATTAGAGATAGCACAAGGAAAATCCGCATGCTCCGATAAAAGCCTTGAGACCTCATTACCTTCCACAACGACAGTAGAATGCCGATTACGGCTATGATACAAACAGCAGCAGCTAACCCAAATTTGATGGGTGCTTAAGTAATATAGAGCATTCCAGAGTAACCCTCCAGAGTTTCCTTTTTGACATTTGCTATAAAAACACTCATTTTTTCATAAAAAAAAGAGGAATGCCCGTAAACCTTGAATGAAGGCTTATCGGGCTTCTTAGTCGGTTACAAATTCGGCTATGAAGTCGAAACGCGAAAGATTCCAATCCATGCGATTAATTCGATGATTATTGCAATGGCCGCAAGCGTTAGGGCCATGAGCATATAGGCTGCTAGATACAGGACCAGGACCATCATCATGGCTGCGATGAACCAAAGGATTAAACCTACCAGCGCTAGCCAATTCCATGTCTTGAATGGATTTTCAGGCACTTGATTCACTTTGTAGACCGTATAGAAGGGAACGAGGACGAAGTAGAAGAGCGCGAGAACACCACCGTAACCCATGACTATTGGGGGCATCGAGAGCCAGGTCATCACACCATCTGAGACAAGAATCACTGAAGTAGGCGTTGTGATTATCCAAAGGATCACAAGAAAAGAAAGTGTTCCAATGAAGGGAAGGTACATCAGCCATCGTTGTTCGTTGTAAATTTTCGAATCAAATTGGTGAAAAATAATGAAGAATCCGAACATTGACACGGCCATCCAAGCACCAAGATAGTACGGGAGAAGCTGTTCAGCGGTGGAGACTGCCGGAAGATTGTAGATCATCATGGTTAGAATTAGAAAGGTGAAAAATGCAAAAAATCCTGCTAGGAAGAATGAGAATCCTTGTCGATCTTTCTTTTCACTTTTCACGAAGGCATAAATGCCCATTAATACCAGTATTAAAGAGAGTGCACTAAGCAACGCCAGTAATCCGAAATGTAGGGGGGTTTCAGCAATTGTTAACATTCCAAGAGAACCCTCCACACCACCTTCTATTTTCAATCTTAAAAAATCCCTCGGTATTCAATACCCATTCATCAGAAGTTAGATTCTTTTTACTCGTTTCGAATGACTTATAATTAATTGAAGCTGAAATTACCCCTCTGAGGCGGTATGCAATTGAGAAAACTCCACTTCTTTACCTTTACTTTCCTTCTCTTCCCTCTCTTACTTACTCCTTGGATTTCCATGATCATGGATCCAATTCTAGTAATCGATACATCAGAGGATCAAGCGATTCCCCCTCCTGCTGCTCCTTTTGATAATATTATTCTCATGATTGGGGATGGAATGAGTTGGGCACAAATTAATGCGACTAAGAAGTGGCTTGGCCCAACTATCAACCTCACCATGGATGAATTAACCCATTTAGGCGATATCGCAACCTATTCTCTCGATAGTGCAGTGACTGATTCAGCAGCGGCTGCGACAGCTCTGGCAACTGGGAACCGTACCAATAATAACATGGTGTCCATGCTTCCGGGGGGTGAAATCCTAACCACTATCATTGAGGCTGCAGAAGCTTTAGGAAAGGCAACTGGCATCGTGACCACTACACCTATTTCTCATGGAACTGGTGGACCTTTTGCCGCCCATGTCCCCCATCGGGCTGATCAAGAAACGATTGCAGGACAGCAGATCTCCAAAGGCATTGAAGTTCTCTTGGGTGGGGGTATGTCATTCTTTAGTTATCACCTTGCAACTGCAACAAGTCTTGGTTATACAATTGTTGAGAATCGTAATGATATGCTTTCCAGTATTAGCGATGATCACTTACTCGGTCTTTTCGCTGATGGCTCAATGAATTACGAATATGATCGCGATCCCCTCCTTGAACCCCACATTGCAGAAATGACTAATGCTTCACTTCAAATCCTTGATCGAGAAACTGATGGATTTTTCCTGATGGTGGAAGGCGGACGCATTGACCATGCTTGCCACGATTGGAATATTAATCGGACAATTGGTGAAACTATTGCTTTTGATGAAGCCGTTCAAGTTGCCTATGATTACGCGCAAACTCATGCAGGTACCCTTCTCATTGTGACCGCAGACCATGAAACTGGCGGTCTTTGGGTTAACATGACCAATCCCGTGTTAGACTATCAATTCACCAATACATATCACACCGCCACACCTGTTCCGCTCCTTGTCTATCATAACACCTCTACTATCTTTCCAACCTTTAACCATCTCACCGATGTGGGTCGGTACCTCTTTGAAGCGTTTGATCTTGTCCCCGGACACTTGCCCCTTGAATGGACCTATTTGCCATCAGACCAACAAGTTGAATTCGGAGATGCCTTTGCTAACCAGCTCAGCACTTTTTCAATAAATCCCATTGATAATTGGTGGATCAATGACACCATCCACTTTTCCATTGACAACACAGGGCTCATCCAGAACACTACTCCATTAATGGTTGGAGACTATGGAATCCAAGTCAATGTCAATGATACTAGCGGTTTCACAATCTCAACCAGCTTCCAAATCCAAATACGGGATACAACAGCTCCCACATGGGTGAACACTCCTTCGGACCAAATTCTTGAATACGGAACTGATCTCATTCTTCAGCTCAATGTAACAGATCGATCTGGAATCGACCAATGGCTAGTTAACGACACTACGAATTTTCAAATATCCAGCTCGGGTCTTCTTGAAAGTACAACTGGTGTCACCGGGATTACCTACGGCGTGAACGTTACAGCTGTCGATCCTTATGGTAATGCCGCCTCTGTAATCTTTCGTGTCACCTTTCAAGAATCAACAGTGCCACCACCTGCCATCCCTGGTTTTCCCTTCGCAGCAATCATCATTGGCTTAACCCTAACTTGCTCCATTGTCCTCCTAGTTCGCAGAAAGACTCGTCCCACCTGAAAACCAAGTAGGGAATGCCATTTTTTCCGAATCTAATTCGATTTCCGAAAAAAACTTCAAGAGTAAAAGGAAACGTTTTAAATTCAGTGTCACCTATACCAAGGTGGATAACGGGAGTTCCCGAGGTGGAATAGAGCACAACACCAACGCTTTCACTTCAAGAAAGCACCCTTTCCAATCCCTCCACCTCAACAAGGAACACAGTTCTCCAACCACAAGATACCAAACGAGGTAAAACGACATCACAACGGCGACAGGATGGGGTCTCCTTCCCTGTGTCTTTCATTCCCCTCTCCCCCTCTCCTCCTTTATGTCCTCGTTCTAGGACGCCCCATCCCGCTATCGGGTGGTGCTTTTTTTGTGCCACCAATTAATTTTTGCTTAGGACTTAATGTTACAAAGCACGGTAATTGTACAGGACCGAACCACACTTAGAACGGTCTTGGTGATTTAAGAATAGAAGATCTACAAATAATTCTTTCAGCAACATAAATTTGCCTTATGTTCACCTAACTATTGGGTGATGTGTTGCGTATCTTTAATGGTAATTTTGTACCAGGTGAAATGGCTGGCGAAAAAGCAACAAAGCACACCTGGTTCGCTGCAGCCTTACTCATGCTTGTTCCTATCTTCATGCTCTTTCTATCGTTGGTGCTACCCAATCCAGTGATTGGCTGGCTCAACATTATCTTTGCCATAATACTCTTACTAGTCAATCTTGCCAGGCTCCGATCATACCTTGGTTATTATGACAGACTTCCAATCATAGTGGGGGTCGTCTTCAATATCCTCACGATTTGGTTTTCGTGAAATTGGTCGCTTGGGAGTTTTTAATTCCATGACTAAAGCCTTTGAGTGCGCTGTAAGAAATTACCGACCAGCATTTTTCCATCTATGAGTCGCTGGATTCCAGAGTTGGTATGTGCAAAGCGAAGGAATCAGGGGAAGATCACGTTTTAATCGGAGAATCTTCACATCTTGTAGGCCAGGCATATCGAGAAGAGTGTGCGTGAGTTGATTGGTTACACTTGAGGCCCACATGGGTACTCCGATAAATAGGATCATACCCTCTTTAGTTGGGAGAAGGCGACTCATTACAAATTGAGTACTGAATTGGTGAAGAAAGTCAAATGTTACTCGTTCACATCTGATTGGAACACATACAATTTCAGTCAAGAATAATGGGCTAAACGCCAAATAGGGGAACAGGATTTGGGCTTTCCGAAGACGGTTTTCATGAGCCCATACCGTTTTTTCAGCTAATGGAAATCCATATCTTTCTAACAGAGCCTTTCGTTCTTTTCTTTCAAGGAATCCTTGGCACATGCTGAGAAGGAGCAGCCAATCCGCTTGATCGAATTCGAATCTTTGGATTTGATATGTAAAACCCCTTGGTGGGGGAAATTGGGGACCATGCTCTTCAAGGAATCTCCGTGTGCCTTCTGTCCGTAAATCAGATATCATTTGCCAGGATTTTGAGACATAGTCATAACTGTCAAGGTTCAAATTTGTGTAAAATCCTAGGATTGTGAAGTGCTCAAATTCCTCGAAGAATGACTCATTCAATTCTTCAATAAACAGGTCTAACTGCTTTTTTGCCTTGACTCGGTTCGGGCAATAAAGGGAGAGAAACCCGTCTTGTTGGTTTACATCAAAGGATACTCCTTGAAAGAAAGGAAATGCCCCCGACGAAGCAGATTCATGAAACACGCGTTCTTCAAGCTCCTGAGACGCCTGGGGTGAGTGAGTTCGAAAACGAACGGCAAGATGGGTGAGATCGAGTTGATGTGGGTCGAAGATCGCAGCAGTCCGAATTCCAAATTGGGAGAACAGCACGCTTTTTTGTTTATTCACTGTTCGTGGACTTATATGCAGTTTCCTCGCTAGTTTGACTGTACCCAATTCGGGATTCTGAAAGAGTAATGAAATGAGATTAATTTGGTGTGAGTTGAATAAAGGGGGTCGTTCGATCTTTAGTCCTGCCAAAAGGAGTTCTATAACTCTTTGAGCCTTTCCTAATCGATAACTAGCAAGGCGCTTTAAACGAGCATCAATTTCTGCAGCTAATTCGAGTGAGATAGGAGTAGAATCGCCATCAAATACATCTGGGTTACTTGGTTCTAGATTAGGTACTGATAGTTTTCGAACACGAGATTGGTAAACAATCAATTGGTTTAAGAGAGTTACCAGGTTTTCCTGAGTCTGTTTCTCTTGAATTGCTTCAAGGATGTGTTGACGCCATCCTAAAAGCACTGTTTTGTACCTATTCATTCCAGTTCGCCACTTCTCTTCTTTGTGCTGATAAAAGTTTGGGGATTCATTAGAAAAAATGGTTCAAACCGGATACTCTGGTCGCATCTTTTGATAGGGATTCTTAATTTCAACTACAAAATCGACAAGAATACGCTTCAAATCGAAAAAAACTCCTTTAGAAGCTACCCACAATCGTTTCTAACCTGCTTCATTAGTAATTTCCAAAATAAGGTTCGTTGATTGCTCATTTCTCCGCCTTATAAGCATCGGGTATGAAGGCGGTATTGGAGAAAGAGTATAAATTGACTCGTTATCCCTCCTCTTTCTCCAGTTGCCTAATGAATGATGAGAATAGGATGCCGAATGACGAACGAAACTCCCGCCCATGAACCTCAAAGATCTGAATCCCCTTTTTCTTTCACCGAAGAAGGACTCCAGGTATCCGAGAGCAAAGTTCGCCGTCTCTGCGTTGATCGTTTCTCTGAACGTGAAAGTTCACGACACCTCGCCGCAGTGTGCAAGCTCCTCATTCTCGCATTATCAAGGGATTTTGGTGTTCCCACACCAGATTCCATAACAATCGTGCCATCTAAGCCAGCACGGGGGGTTGAGCTTAGAATAATTGGCCGCGATTAGGCACCACACCCAGATATCCAAAGGGGCATTCAACTTCCAATGAATGCCCCCACTGGGTGTCCTTAGATTTCGTTGTCACTGAATTCCCAGAACTGTCGTTTTTCGTTCCACCGTTGATAAACCTCTTCTTGAAGACGATTACCATAATTCCGTTCTTGGTAAATGATCATAAGGTCATCGATGTCGAAGACAGAAGGGAGCTCTTGGATGAATTTCATAAGAAAGTCACCCCATCCTGAGGGACGCTTAATAAAGACGACAATTCCTTGCTTTGTGAGGAATGTGAAACTGAGAGGAAAAAAGCAGGCTAAAAATTGGAGTTGTCGTTGAACTTGTGAAGTGCAATTAATGCTGAGTCCTATGAACTCTTCAATTCCCGCCCCACTAAAATAGAGATGAGGAACGATAATTCTTTCTTTTATCAAACGCTTGAATCTTGATGAAAGGGCACTATATGACAGGTGATAATTGTAGTGTTTTAGGAACTCCTGAATATCTGCAAGAGTATTATTAGAATTGAATCTGGCCTTTGTGATGAGGTAGTCAATACGATCAAAATCCACAGGAGCTCCTGATTCTAGATATGTTGTGTACACTAAAGGCATTTCATGTTTTTGAATAAAAGACTGGAACTTGGAAAGATTCTCCAATTCAGGTGGAATTAGCCAGCGACCTTGGATTGAATCGTAATAGTCAAAACGGATATTCCAGAATCTCTCTCCGCTTTGATGCACCTGCGATTTGACGCAGTAATCCTTGGCCAATTGTCTTGTTCGACGTTCAAACAACCTAAAGGCTCTTTGTTGAGAAGGAATGGCAAAGGCAAGGAAACCATTTCGAAAGGTCACATCAAAAACAAGGGAGGTCAAAAAGAAGGGAGGTGATTGCCGGATTATGGACTCGAGGGATTTTGAATGAGTGTAAGATTTGGTTCGAAAAAAGAAGCTAAATGGGGTCAATTTTAATTTGATTCGATTGGCGATATACGATCGGGACAAAGCAAAGTGTTCTTCCAACTCTCCGAGGACTTTGGAAACGTAATTGCGGGATCTATTCAATCGTCGACTAAGTTGAGTTACGTTGGTCATTGGGGCTTTTGCAAGTTCTTTCAGAATTACAACCTCATTTGATCTAAGAGTCCGCGGAGACGTGATTTCGAATCCGTATTCCAACAACTCATAAATGCGAGGGGCTGATTGAATTTTATATTCGTCAATGATACGAATCCGGTCTCGAAAACCTGCGGCTATCTCGCTTGATGCAGCGAGTCCACGCTGACCGTATTTTCCTTGTGTAATAAGTTCCCTTTCCTCGGGGGTTAGACACTGAGTTTCAACGCGTTTAATATAAAGAATGATGTCATATAATCGACGTTTCAGTTCTTTGCGTTCTTTTTTCGGGAGTGCTTGCGCTACTATTCGATCCGCAATTTTAACAAGTGGATGGTCAATCACTCCCGTCATAGTGATAACACCCATTAACAACTACCAAAAAACCTTATCTTTCCTCTGAATTCAAGATATTTTTGCTCTGGAGATTCAACAGCTTTACATTTTTTTTGATTTGGTTTCTCTTTAGGGATGAACTGGGCGCTTATAGGCATCTGATATGCAGTATTTTCCTCTAATTGCGCTCATTCGGTAAATCAGGGCACTATAAAGACCTTTTTTCCAAAATACCGTCATTTCTTGCTATTATTTTCCGTCTTTTATCAACCGCCGTCCGAATCAATACAAACCCTCCGATGTGAAACCTCAATGTTTTATCATCCACCACCACAACCTGGCGATGATTTCCCATTCTAGACCATTTCAATAGCCCTGTCTAATCATACCATAGATGAAAAGGCAAGCCTATTCACCAACGTCTAGTTAGGCTTAGAATTCTGTCATCACGTCTTTAGACAAGTTTTCAACCTAATTCAAGATCACAAATCGCTGCCACACTACTTTCAATTATCATATCAAAACATGGTAACAGACGAATTTTGCATCAATTGCATATTGTGCCCCTCAAAAATAAAAGCGATGAACCTGCTATCCAGTAACCCCTGCAAAACTGTCCAAGCCACAGCCAATTAATTGGCTACTCAAGGACAATCGCTTCTTCAGGGCAGTTTTCGACACAAGCTTCGCATTCAACACAGGCGTCGGGGTCGGTGACCTTTGATTTGTTATTTTCGAGGGTGAAGCATTCGCTGGGGCACACATCGACACACGTGCCACATCCAGTGCATTTTGCTTCGTCGACTTTTGGTGGCATGGCATTTTTCCATCCTATACGGGTTTCTTCTCGGTTGGTTGGGAAGAGACTGGTTCCACAGGTTGGTATGTGTTTTTTAACTGTTACACTCAGTCAAAGTTTTCCAAATCGAGGCGACGCCTATATCGCAAGCATAATAAGCTTAGGCATTGATTCGTTTCTGCAGGTACGATTCCTCTTTTGGAGCTGATGAGATGCCTTCGAAGAAATCACGTGTTTTTACTAAAAAAGCCCCGAGTCCAGTGGGGCCTTATAGTCAGGCTATTCGGGCTGGCGATTTCTTGTTCGTTGCTGGGCAAGTCCCCGTGAATCCAGAAACTGGTGAGTTTGTCACCGAAGATATTGCAGGTCAAACTCGGCAGTGTATGGAAAATATCAAAGCCATTCTGGCCGAAGCTGGGGGACGTCTTCTTGATGTCGTCCGTTCAACGATTTACCTTACAAACATGGCGGATTTTGGTGAAGTGAACGAAGTGTACGGTAATTACTTCGACCTTGATCCACCAGCTCGAACCACAATTGGCGTAGCTGCATTACCCAAGGGTATGGCAATTGAAATTGATGTCATTGCCTATGTTCCGCAGAAATAAGTGGCGGCTCTGAATGTTCTCTAAGGTCTAGACTTAAATCACCACGAGACGGCATGCTATACCATGTCGTCCCTTCAGACCGAACTCTGTGATTTACTAGGCATTTCAATTCCGATTCTGCAAGGAGGCATGGGTCCGTATAAAACGGAAGATCTTGCAATCGCGGTAGCGAATGCTGGGGCTCTCGGGATGATAAGCAGTATTGGTATGGCGGCTACCCTCTTACCAGAAGCAGCTCCGGTCGATGCTAAACGCTTGTTTGGTGATGATCCACCCATGGTTCTTTTACAGAAATCAATGGAGGCCGTGGCAAAGGGAACCAAAACGACTCGAGGGATTTTCGGGGTAAATGTCCCGGTAGCCGCAGAGTTTGTACTAGCCTCAAAAATGTTTGTGGAACAGGTCATTGAAGCTCGTAAAGCAGACTCTGATATCGAACGACAACTCCGTGTACTCGTGACATCCGCAGGGAATCCCGCTCCTTGGGGTGAAGTCAAAAAACATGGGCTGATATGGATTCATGTGGTTCCCTCCGTGTATCATGCCAAGAAAGCTGAACGTTCAGGAGCGGATGTGATCGTGGCATCGGGTCATGAAGGAGGTGCTCATGTATCTTGGGATCCTGTCCACTCAATGGTTCTTATACCCGCTGTGACCCGAGCAGTCAACACACCGGTTGTAGGCGCCGGGGGTTTTAGTGACGGAGCCTCACTCGCTGCAGCCCTTTGTCTAGGTGCGGTCGGTGTCCAAATGGGTACTCGCTTCATAGCCACTCAAGAAGCAGACTTTGAAGACATCTGGAAGAAAGCGATTATTTCACATGAGGAACGACAAACCTTGGTGGGGCGAGGGTTATTCGGACCAATGCGATTTCTGCGTAATCAACGAGCAGAAATGCTTGTGGAACAAACCTTGGGTGATGTTCCACGTTTCTATTTAGGTGATCCTGTTGAATCGAATAAAGCGATTCTCAAATTAGAACAAGACGGTTTCATAGATTTATTAGATCGAAAATCAGATTTAGCACTGATGTTTGGTGGTGAAATCACAGGACGGATTAGTGACCTACCAACAGTTGCTTCGCTCATCGATAATATCATTAGCGAAGCAATTCAAATCCTTCAAGAGCTTCCTAGCCAAGTTCTCAAAGACTAACAGATTCTACCGAAACTGCTCCGTTCGATGATATCGCTTGTGAGCGTCAGCTTTGTCCTTCGGTATGAAGCGTTTACAGATGGGGCATTTCACATACCCTTTCGCAATCATCTCCAATGCTCGTCTTCGTCGACGGGCTTCCCCGACACGACCAACATAATCGGCTAGCGCAAAGAGGATCAAAGAACCTGGAAGGAACAATAAAGCTGGAAGTAACACAGTCTGACTAGCACGAAACGTTCGGTCAGTTATACTTGGTACAGAGAGCACCACAGTCTGAGAAATGTACGCTACAACAACTTCTGCGCCAATCCGATTAAAATCAAAATTCGAGACGGCAACGCTAGCCGGATGTGTCCCAAGATTCCAGAGAAAACTCGGAAGCCATAGTAAGCCATATTTCAAGACAACCAGAACCGATTCACCTGTTTCACTAGTGGTGCCCATAGCCAGAATTTCTTGTCCTGGACTAAAGGGGTCAATATCTCCAATGAAAACTGAATCCATGCCCGTTTGCGTAATCTCTGCGGACCAGATTGTACTGGGTGTCCAGACATCATTTAGCTCGCGATACACGAAGATATCCTGATCCCTTATTAAGGCGATTTCATTCCCCGAAGGATGAATCATAAAATCTCCAACCGCGATTGAACGGATTGGATCAACCCATTGGATAAGACGCTCCTCATCCCAAGATCCGTTATTATAGCTTAGAAAGAAAACACCAGTATCTACTCCTCCCGCAAGTAATTCTTCACCAACATGAGACCTATCCACATCTCCGGCCGCCCCACATATCAAGGGTGTCGATTCTATGTGAACTTGGTTTATATGCCAAGTTAAATTTGCTAATCGGCTGGCTACATAAATTCGCCCTGTTGTGCTGCTCGTTGACCAATTAAAGTACTGCCCTACAATGGCGATTTCGTGTCCATCCGTGGTTGAGATGAGCTGCCCAGAAAACATCATATTGGTCGTCCAGACTGGAGGTTCATAAGGTAAGCTTCCAATCCTCGATATTTCCCATCGGGTGACTCCACGGTACACCATGAATAGGGTACCATTCTGACACAGAACTGCCATTTCATCACCCTTCCGAGTGCTATCATAATCCCCTACAGTTAAGGCGATAAGTGGATTTGTCTCCCAATTCAAATTCCGATAAGAAGTATTTTGCCATGAAATTGATGTAAGTCCCCCAATCACATTCACAGTTTCTGGGGTAATATAGGCCATTTCTAAGCCTGGTTTCAAAATATCGAGTTCTCCCACCGCAACCTGGCTAACATTATTTGTTGGATATACATTTGTGAGGTATCGATCTCGAAGTCCAACCCAATTTGCAAAGAAGAGGGCTAAAATGAGGATTAACCAAAGAACATAGAGTTGAGATTTTTGAAATCGCACCACAACAGGGCACCCTCTACCAATAAGATACTCCTATAAATTTCAACCTTAAATATTCTCTATCTTAGTTGGGTTCAACCAAAAAAGAACAAGTAGACGGTAAGTTCAATAAGTAACTTTATTTTATGGTGGTATTGATTCTAGCTATGAGGCGCTAGCATCTTCGGTTGATACCCATCTCCGTTTCTCTGGTGCTTCAACGGGGTACGGATATAGAACATCGGTTCAATGCCTTACCCCCACCTTTTGCCTTTTTTAATCGCACGAACCTTCACGGATTCTAGCCTGTGGGGCTAGAACTCGCGTGTATAGATTTTTTGAAAATCAGGAGGTCACGCTAAAACTTCAGCATATACTTCCCTGCCTTCGCTTGATTCGTGTGCCAACCTGTAATCTGGCTCTGAGTGCAGGGCACGTTGACTCGGTTCACGAAGTTGCTGCGTTTTGCTAGTTCCACATAAAAGTCGAAGGCGTGGTCGAACTACCGGAATCACGGAACAGCAGCTTCGCCGAGGCCATTCAGAAACTTCGGGAGGGAAACAGGGATTGAGTAGACGCTATCGAGCAAAACGTAAACTGCTCGAAACTCTCTTGATGAGTGTCATCCTCGCTTGCGTGGTGACGATTCTCTGGATGATGGGAATGGTTGGTTGGATGTCTTGGCACGTCATTCTCTCGCTTTTTTCATCGCCAATTCTGCTATCTCGTTAATAGTCTGGATCATAGCACGAATGATTGTTGGGGCAGAAGGCTAGCTCAAAATTTCTGTGTGCGAACTCCATAGGTAGCTAACTACATACATCTACATCGCTACCTCATCTCATATCTAACCGCTAGTGGAGAATAAAGCGGTTCTTCCCCTTACAATACAGAAAGACAGAACATTTCAATTCAAGCGGATTCTAGCTAGTGACAATTATTCTTCTATTATACTCTTCCTCGAAATCGAACTTTGTAATCCATCATCCCCCTTACCCCCCTTTTTCACAGCTAGACGGAACAAGCTGGGATTTTAGAAAAAACTCTGAAAAATGCTATTATGACACTTTGGGGGGGGCGAACCCAGCCCTTACACTCCAACTTTCGCTCCTGATGAATCCCAAGCCCCGCAGAAACGCCCGGTTCCATAAATTTATATTAAATGATTCTCATATCATCGGAATGCGAGATAATAGACCTCGCAATGAAATGGAATAGGGGGTATTTCACATCATTCATCATAAACGTGTTACAGTGCTAGTTTTAGCCTTGGCAATAGCTGCTGTCTTCGTGGTTATGCCTTTAGCATCCGCTGAGTCTTCTCAAACTGCAATAATTTACAATGAACAGGTCCATGTTGGCCAGTGGTCAGGATGGGCCTCACTTTGGCGTATTCAATGGGCAGATGATATCGATTACCACCGACCGGCCACTTGGCTCTTTGGTACCAATTACCATCGCATCGATATTACCTTTTGGCTTTGTACTGACTGGTATGGCGGTGCGGTGCCAGATCTCTTTACAAAAGTGGTTTGGCACTTCGATGAGATGTTTTGCTGGGATAGTTATTGGGATAGAAAATACGATTCGACTGACTGGGATGTTCATCATGTCGAATGGTTCACAGGAACCATTTTGAAGACATGGACGAAAAGCGGTTCGACCTTTGATTCAAGCAAAACTCAATACGATGACATATCAGTTTGGGTCGAAGGCACAACGGGTCACTGGCGAATGCATACTAAAATCCGCGTTGGTATGACCGCTTACTGGCCAGTTCCTTACGCTCTACATTACTTCTGTGATGCCATCTGGGCAGACATCTATTACATTCCACTCTAGCACTCCAAGCCTCGTCTAAATGACGAGGCTTTACCACTTTTTTAAAACACCTTGGTTTTTTCAGCATTTGTAAGTGTGGGGATTAATCAAGGACTAGTTGCGTCGTGGTTTTTTTGACGAAGTCAAAACGGAACATTAGTTATAGAAAAGAGAGGGAGAACCTGGTGAAGTGTTAATCTATGTTATTGTTCATGAAACGGCTTTGCATTTTGGAATTGTTATCACAATCTGTGTGATTGCTCTGATTTCGGTGCTGTTATCAATATTATCCGTGAGCGGTGCTGAAGGCGAGCAACGTTAGAACAGGAACTTTGCTATGTTATTTGCAGTCTTCATTTTTCTCATGTATATGGTCTTTGCTATTTCCCTGGTCGTCTTACCAGCTTCAGCGAGTGTAACAGAACTATTTCCCTACTATTTGGTAATTTGGGGGTTTGTTGGATTACACGGGTTCATTATCATCCTGTTTTGTCTTGGTGTACGATTCTTAGGAGCTCGAAAGTGGTTCCTCTTCCTAGTTATGTTAGGCGGTTCCTTCTTCAAAACAATTATACTGATGAGAGCGACTTGTCTTCATGTTGATACCCGTTTTAAACAGAGCATCCAGCCTTTTTGTTTAATAGGCTTAAGTGTTAACTGCAACTAGTTACATACTCTCTATGTTATCATCGCTAATAGAAATCAAAAATACCACAGTAACGCCCTTAAGGCTTTTTAACCGTCTGTTCTTTTTTAGGGGCACTTAACCTTCTTTTAAATTAGAGATGATGAGGTGGAAGTTTATGCGCTGACCAGAAAGGTAAGAATCAGAGAACTCGCATTCCTCCTCTCAACTTCCTCCGCAGAACATAAACTGATTTGGAATCAAGCGGTAAATACTTTGATAAAGCTCACGCCCATTTATAATTGCCGCCACCACTGAGTTAATACGGAGAAAAAAATTGAGACCAATAAAAACCTGGGTGTGAAATCATATGATTCGGCGGACACGCATCCTTCTTTTCCTTTCCGTAATACTTGGGTCAAGTGTTTTACTAGGGCTGTCCATGATCTACCAAACGGATACTTATACCTCCCTGAGCTTTGCATATGAGGTAACTGAAATTCGGGTCTTTGTAAATGAATCAACTAGCAGATATCAGAGAGTGCAAGTGAGAGGTCAAATTTACAATCCGGCGTTGTTCGTCTCAACTGACCTCGTCCACACCGATACACATTTCTTTCTAAACGGGGAACAACTCTACTATGGATTTGGCTTCAAAGGTGGCCGAGTTGTTATACCACCAGGTGAATATCGCAATTTCAATTGGCAGTATTCGCTTACTGACAGTGATCAAACTCTTTTTCAAGCAGCCCAGGCCAGTGGCAATTGGAACTGGGTTCTTGTATTAGAGCCACTTGTACAAACCCCATTCTTGGCACAAACTCCAAGTGGACGGGTTGAACTTTATCGGCTTGTCTTTTACTTCGAGACAACTCTGGTTCCTCTGTAGGATTTCTGCATTTTCATTGAAAAATACTTGGTAATATTGTTCAAGACTATCAACTTTAATACTAACAAAACGAAGCCTAGAAACCCTCGAAAACATCTATAACGGCCAGACATGGGGTATGAATTCATGGCACAAGATATCAAACCCAAAGTCAGTTGGGGTCACACCATCTTCATTGCTTTACTTATGTGTCTCGCCTTTTTAGGGATTGATTGGCTCCACTTCTTCATCTTTGGTACCAAGTTCACCTACATTATCAACCCTATTTCACCGACCTCAGTGCTCGATTTCTTCTTGTACTTGTTTGTTTTTGGTGGTATGGCCTTCCTAATTGGGTTTCTAATCAGTTTTGAAACCAAAGATGTGGTCGTTGCTGGGTTCATGGGACCCTTTCTTTTTCTTACTCTGAATTATTTTATACTCTTAGGACTCCTCTACCAAAATCCTGCTTATGGTTCTATGCTTATTCCACACTGGCAATGGATTTGGGGAGTTTACCCAGATTGGCTGGCAATTCTTCCTGATGTGATTGTGGCATTTTCGATGCTTTATGCGCAGAGCCTTCTTCTCTTCCTCGTGCTAGCCTTACCTTTCATTTTATCGACTAGTTTTACAGGTCATGCTATTCGTGAAATGATGGGCTGGAACTTCCGTCGTTGAAAAACTGGGAAGAAACAGAGAAATAGCCCCCCGACTAACCGTCTGGTTACCCTAGGTTTATTCAATGGGTGTTCTAAGATGATAACAGGAAAGTACATCCGCCTTCGCGGACTAGAACTGTCTGATGCAGATGAAATCCTTAAACACTTCAATGATGTGGAACTGCGACGTTTCCTTGGGCATCTAATTCCCATATCCCATGATGAAGAAGAGCAATGGATTCGCAACACTTGGGAAAATCGCCAAAAAGGAATCGAATACGTATTCGGGATTGAGGTCAAAGAAAACCATTTACTAATAGGAACCTGCAGCTTATTTTCCATTCAACAAATTAACCGCTCTGCAGAGTTAGGCATAGCCATTTGGAACAAACAATACTGGGGCAAGGGCTATGGCACCGAAGCCCTTAATCTACTATTGGGATACGGCTTCAATTTTCTGAATTTACACAGCATTTTCTTAATCGTCAATGAAGACAACCCCCGAGCCATCCAAGCTTACAAGAAAGTGGGATTCCAACATTCGGCGACTCATCGGGAATCACTTTACCAAGATGGCCAATTTAAGAACACTCTCCTATGGGATATCCTCGAAGACGAGTTCCGTAAGCGCTATCCCCCACTATATCCATTGCAAGAGGAGTTATAGTCTATGTTCACTGGTAAAACCATTCGACTCCGAAGTCTAGAATTGGATGACATTCCTGGCATTACCCAAGTATACAATTCGCTTGAAGCTCGACGATTTCTTGACAATGTGGCTCCCCTTTCCTCTGATGATTTGAACAAATGGATTCGAAGTACTTGGCAAGGTCGTAAAGGTCATCACAACTACTTTTTCGCTATCGAACTTACCAATACTAAAAAGCTCCTTGGTATGTGCGGGCTTTTCGATGTCGCTAAAATAAATCGCAAAGCCGAGTTAATGATAGTTATCTTTGAAAACCAATACCGTGGGAAAGGCTATGGCACTGAAAGTTTACAACTCCTTCTCAAGTATGCCTTTCACCAACTCAACCTTCACCGGGTTGTACTGTTTGTTCACGACCTGAACACTAGGGCGCAACGGTTCTATGAAAAAATTGGCTTCAAGCCTGATGGGCGACGCCGCCAGGCTTCATTCTTCGAAGGTGCATATCACGATCTACTTCTCTATGATATGCTAGCTTCTGAATTCGAGGGCTAATCTAGGCTTCAGCTCGGGAAAAGAGGTAGGTTCCAATTGCGATCATCAAAAGCGAGAAACCTCCGAGTACCCCAAGTGCAATGAGTGGACCCAATGGTCCTAAAATTGGTGTAACATATCCAACAAGACAGAATCGAAGCAGCTCGACACCATAGAACAGAGGGTCGGCTAGCATGGCAAGTTGAAGGGGAAAAGGGGCGGTGTCGATTGGAAAGAAGACTCCTGAGAGCATGAATAAGGGCCATATGATGAAGGTGCTGATCAATTGGAATGCATGGAAATCGGTGAGTGCTGAACCTATTGCAACACCTAATCCAACAAAACCAGCCGTGATGAGAAGCATAACTCCGATTGCTGCTACAATACCAATGGCAAACCATAAATCAATAAGAAAGGCTCCCAAGGCTGTGGACACAACAAGGATTAGCAAGCCTTGGATGACCGCGGTGATTGCCCCTCCAAATATCTTACCGGTAATGATGCTTGTTCGACTCACCGGGGCAACCAGCATCTCTTTAAAGAAACCAAATTGCCGATCGAAGATCACCGAAACTCCTGAAAACACCGAAGCGAATAGTAATGACATTGCGATAATTCCTGGGGCGATAAATGTTAGATAACTACCTCCCAAAGCTCCTCCAAACAAGCCTCCAATTCCAAACCCTAAAATGAGGAGGAAAAAGAAGCTTTGAGCAATCGATGCTATGATTCGAGCTTTGGCTCGCCAGAACCGTTTTAATTCACGAAGTAAGACCACATAAATTGCTTGTCCAGATATTGGTTGCATTTCACATATCACCTCTTCAATGAGGAGTTCGACCTCCTCGCGCTTGCCGTATCATCCGAAATCTACGAACCATTTGCATCATACTACCAGATTCATCACGGATACTTCGACCAGTCACTGAAAGAAAAACATCATCTAATGTTGGTTTGTGCATTTGCACGGATTCGAGTTCTACTCCTGCGCGATCAACAATTTTCACTAGTTGAGGAATCCTACTACTTGCATTATCAACCAGCAAGTTAATTTTACGATAGTGTCTCAGGGAACCACCGTGGCTATGCACACCTTTCATCATTTCAGTTATCTTTTCTGGACTCTTTGGCATCTGAGGTTTTTCTCCTCCACCCATTGCACCTGCATTCCCCATCATATTCATTCCAGCACCTCCAGCCATCCGACGCATCAGCTGGCTAATTTGGCTCATTCCCACATTATTGTTACTGCTGGAGACCGGAAGGGCATTTTGCACCCAGTCAAGGTTATTTAATTTTGGAAGCATGATTTGGGCATCTTCTGCCTTTTTGAAGATAAGGCCTACCACGTCACCTTGTAATGTATCCTTCAAGTTTTCCGGAGTATCGTTTGCCACGATTTTTCCAAAGTCTATGATTTGAATTCGATTACACAGATGGTCGGCTTCTTCCGTATAATGGGTAGTGAGGATGATGGTGACGTTTTTCTCCTGATTTAATCTGATGATATAATCCCAAATCGCTCGGCGGGTTTGAGGGTCTAATCCTAAAGTAGGTTCATCAAGAAATAGAACTTTAGGATAGTGCAATAATCCTCGAGCAATTTCAAGTCGCCGCTTCATCCCCCCGCTATACGTCTTAACTAACGCGTCTGCACGATCTGTTAGTTGGACAACCTCAAGAATCTCTTTAATACGGTCCCGACGTTCTTTTTTTGTCAACCCATACAAACGCCCATGGAAATCGAGATTCTCTCGACCTGTAAGATCGATATCCAAAGTTGGATCTTGAAAGACAAAGCCAATACTCCGTCGGACTGAGTCAGGATCTTCGTGAATGTCAAATCCGTTTACTAACGCCGTTCCGCTGGTTGGCCGCAGAATCGTAGCAAGCATGTTGAGAGTAGTAGTTTTTCCTGCACCATTGGGTCCGAGAAAACCAAAGATTTCGCCTTCTTCTACTGTGAATGAAACGCGATCGACAGCCGTTAGGTCATCATCAAAGACCTTAGTTAGTTCTTTCACTTCGATAATATTAATTGTTGTCACTTCTCCAATTCGGATTTATTATGCGAGGGCATCTCCTCACGGTTTTGAATTTCCTTCTTAACATTCTGAATTGCTTTCTTAATGTTTACTTGGTGTCTTTCCAACAAACGAAGTCTACGTTTTAGTAATACTAGGCTTTCCGAAGGGTCTGATGCGATATCTTGAGGAAGCAAAGGCGCTTCATCAAGAATCAGATTAAGGTGTTGTAATCGGTGTAATGCCTTATCCACATTGAACGCAGGGGCTCGTGGAAAATGTGGGCCACCATGCTTAATGAGTATTTTACGCATCATCGCGACAAAGCGAGCGTGTTCCATTGCATCGTGTTCAAGATGGTGCTTCCCCTTGGCTCTGATACGGTAGATGATACGCCGTCGACCTTCCTGCTCACTTTCTTTTTTTGTAATCCAGCCACGTTCATGTAAATCATGGAGAATTGGATAGATTGTGCCTGGGGAAGGTCGCCACCCATCACTCGAATCTGCAAGAGTGTGGAGTAATTCATAGCCGTATCGGGGTTGTTCGGCTAATAATGCAAGGATGATGGCACGCATATACCCCTTCCCAAGAGATTTGACGGTGCTTTGAGATTTTGAAGGACGTTCACGGAGTTTGGGGTGCATGCTTAAAACAACCAAATATGTGTCGATAAAGGGAATATCGGAAACCGATACTATCGGAATCCGATATAAGCTTTGCGGAAACTCTATAAAATCGTGGCAGTGAAAGGGGGCTAAAGTGAACGTTAGATAGGACAGTTACCAGGGCCTGGTTCGTTAAGAAGTAGCTCAATATGTTCACGGTTTTTAGGGAGTGTAAGAAATGCTCGGAGACGGTGTAACACTTCCTCGTAGGACGGAAAATTGGTCGGACCTGGAGATTCTAGGTTAAAGGAAGCTACAGTTGCGGCAAAATATGCAGACCACAAGGGGCGATTAGAGGTTTCATATTCCCTGAGAAAGCTGATTGCAAAGACATCTCCACTCCCCGTGTGGTCAATCACTTGCTTCACGGGAATTATTGGAATTCTATGTAGGCCATTTCTTAGAGAAAGATAGGAGCCCTTATAACCTCGGGTTATCAAAATGATGCGTACTCCCAGTTGGTGAATCGAATTCGCAGCTTGCCTGAACTCTGACTTTTGAGCGAGTTGACAAAGTTCTTGGGTATCTGCCTTAAGAATCTCAATCATTTCAGCATATTTGGGGAACTCTTCCCAATCACATCCCTCAATAGTTGTATCTTCCTTTTTCTGGGTGCGCACAAATCCTTGAACGTCAACTGATATCTTGGCACCATGTTCTTTCGCGTCTGATATGAGTGCGGAATCAACCTCTCCAATGACAGGGCTGAAATGCATCCAGGTAGTATTCCAGTAGGAGTCTGGGACATCCCGTTTTGTTAGCTTGTTAGCTACTGAATCGACACGTTGTCTTCGATCTCCCTGCTCATTATAGATATTCGTAAAGTGTGTAGTTTTATTGTTTTGAGTCAATCCTTCAAGATCTAATCCTGAAGAAGATAGTCGTTCCATATACGGTTCTGGAAAATCTTTTCCAACTCGAGCTACAACCCCGACACGCTTCAAGCCAAGGGCTGGTCCTACCATGGCAAAGGCCGAAGATCCCCCTATTTCCTTGCGTGTGCCATCTCCGTATTTGATTTGATCAATGGTGATGTGACCAACGACGATGATATCGAAGGCCCGTGATGATTTTAGCTCTGTCAAACGAAATCACCTAAATTTGGTCAGTGTTGATGGAGATTCTGTCCCTAAATGGATTCCGATACTTCCTATCTCTTGGTCTTAGAGAGATGTCAGATGAGCCCATCCAACAAGGGTTCAAAATCTATTATTGGGTTGAATAACCCTTTTAAGTTCAAATTCAGGGCTTTAGTGGTTACTTAGGAGACAACCACAATGAAACAAATCGGTGAAGGACTAATCAGCATGAATAAAACTGCAGAAGGGGAGCTCCGGGTCATCGATTCAATTCAAGATGTTTTGACTCTTCTTAAGGAACTTAAAACCGAAGAAGAAGCAGGTACTGTTGAAGAAAAAATCGTGTTAGTTGAGGATGCAGGAACAACCACCCTCGCCCCTGTCTTATCCCGATTAAAAGGTGTTATCTGTACTTCAGGGGCATTGGGTTCTCATCTAGCTATTGTCACCCGAGAATTTGGTATTCCTGCTCTCATGGGCACGAAAATCACCTTTGATGGTCCATTAACAAACCAACGAGTCAAAATTGAACCCCGGGAAGAACCTAATGGTGTACTCCTCATTGATATCTAACCGAGTCGACTGAAGGAGACTAAAAATGCCCGGTCAAATCCCTGACGTTTCAGATTCACCCCCCTCTGAGGTCGAATTTCTTCATCAAATTGATCCTACTCAATTAAACAGATTTGGTGGAAAAGCAGTCAATCTCGCTACACTCCATCAAATAGGTGTACTAATCCCCAGGGGGTTCACAATTTCAACACAAGGGTATAATCAATTTCAATCCACTTTTTGTGATCTTAAATCATATCAAGCATTACATTCGGATCTAGACGATATCGAGGTTCTGCTTCACTCAATTGAAGACTTTCACAAGCAGGCTAGGGATTACGAAATCCCCGAAAAGTTAACCTTAGAGATTCAATCCAGGTTTGAGCAACTCCTTTACTCGCAAGAGCCCCTAAAGACCGGATATGCTGTTCGATCATCAGCTACAGTGGAAGATACTGTCCAATTTTCCTTTGCAGGTCAAGCTGATTCTTTCCTCTGTGTAAAAGACCTCTCAGGAGTCCTTGAGGCAGTTAAAAAAACCTGGCTTTCACTTTATTCTATCCGGTCGTTACTATACATGAAGAGTAAAGGTATCAATCTTCAATCCGTTAGTATGGCAGTAATTGTTCAAGAAATGATTTTAGGCGAAATTTCAGGTGTGGTATTTACAGCCAATGTTGTAAGCAAAGACCTAACACAGGTCCTGATCGATTCAACTTGGGGTCTGGGGGAGAGTATTGTTGCTGGTAAGGTGATTCCTGATTCTTATGTTGTTCAAAAAACTCCCCTAAAGATAATGCAACGCCGGCTTGGTGAGAAAGCTCTCTTGTGTATTCCTCATCCTCAAGAGGATTCTGAGCGCACGATGTTGATTGATACTCCTGCAGAACAACGCGAAGTCTTCACTCTTAGTGATGGTGACATTATGAGGTTAGCTAAGTTAGCCATGTACATCGAGAACCAAATGGGGCATCCCCAAGACATTGAGTGGACGCTTAAAGATGGCCAGTTCGTAATTCTACAAACAAGACCGATCACGACACTCTAGCATCAGTTGCTTGATTTTTAACATTCAGTCCCCCTCAACACCATTCATATACATAGTTGTTTAGCGAAGCAGATATATGGCATCTTCAATAGAGTATCAATACACTTCGGTGAAGCATGGGGAACGAAAGATCTTCGCAATCTTGGTACTTTCTACACCCAGCTTACAAGAGGTGACACTCTATGCCTTCAGATGAGCGCTCTTCATCCCCAAACCCAGATTCCCAAATCTTTGAGGTTATAGCCACAAAATCGCCAATTGGCATTATCGTCTTTCAAGGAGATAAAGTTCTTTTTGCCAATAGCGAATTGGCTAAACTCATCGATTATTCACTCCATGATCTCCATAAAATGACCGCTGACGACTTTCTACAATTTGTAGCCGATGTTGATAAACTAGAAGCAGGTCGTCGATTGAAATCTATTGAAGGAGGAGAAATCAAGACTAAATTTTATGACATTCGTGTCAAAGACAAAAAGGGGAAAGAAAGATGGTTGCAGGTGCTCCCCAAAGCCATCATATTAGATGAGAAACCAGCGATTCTCGCAATGATTACTGAAATTACTGAACAAAAACAAATCGATCACGCCTATCAGGATCTTGTTGACAACTCCCTCCAAGGACTTATCATCATCCAAGACATGCGTGTCGTCTTTTCAAATCAAGCCTTTGCTGATATGAGTGGTTACACAATGGATGAACTGCTCTCCCTATCAGCAAAGGAAGTTCAAGCAAGAGTTCACCCTGATTATCAAGCTCGTGTTTGGGGTCGAATGCGTGATCGTCTTGCAGGCAAATCCGTCCCTTCTCATTATCAATTTAAGGCCATTAAGAAGGATGGAGAAGAACGCTGGCTGGAAATGTATGTGACTGTCATTGATTACAATGGGAAACCAGCTATCCAAGCCAGTTTTCTTGATATCACTGATCGTCAAGAAGCCGATATTAAACTTCAAGAATCAGAGTCCCGATATCGAGGACTTTTTGATGAACTTCCTATTGGGTTATACCGAACAACGGCGGAAGGAGATATCATCGATGCTAATCCTGCTCTAATTAAGCTTCTAGGGGCAGAGGATAAGGAAACCTTGCTAAAAATGAATGCCTCTAATTTTTATGTTAACCGCCGTGAACGCGAGCAATTTGAGGCAAAATTAGGTAACGAGGGCATCGTGACAGGACATGAGGTGCAATTCAAACGAGTAGATGGAAAATTAATTTGGGTCCATGATAGTTTCCGCGCTATCCGAGCTGAATCTGGGGCAATTCAATATTATGAAGGCTCTCTTGAGGATATCACAGAGCGAATCCAAGCCGAACTTGCACTTATGGAAAGAGAACGTCGATATAGGGCGCTCTTTGAACATACCAACGATGCGGTATTTATCATCTCTCTCGATATGAAACACCTTGAAGCTAATCAACGAGCTGCAGAGATGTTAGGTTATTCATTGGATGAAATTGTTGGAATGCCAGTTGACAAAGTCGTAGGAAAGGGCGAATACGAGGACAGTAAACGTGTGTTACGAGCCTTACTTGCCGGTGATTCGGTTCCCGTTTATGAACGCATATTTCGGAAGAAAACGGGTGAAGAGTTCCCAGTAGAGGTCAACGCCGCTCTTGTCACTGAAGCTGATGGGACACCTTTACATATTCAGAGTGCCGCACGAGATATCTCTGTAAGGAAGCAAGCAGAGCTGGCTCTGAAAGAAAGTGAGGAAAAATATCGTACTCTAGTTGAAACCTCACCAGATGCTATTACGGTTACTAATCTTGAAGGAATAATCACAATGGCTAACCAACAGGCACTCCAGTTATATGGTGTTGAAACAGAATCCGATTTAATAGGTATAAACGCCTTTGAGTTGATTTCTCCTGATGACGTACCAATCGCAATGAAGAATATGGAGAAAACCCTTGAACAAGGAACTTCAGGATCACTCGAATATAATCTATTGCGAAAGGATGGAACTACTTATCCTGCTGAACTCAATGCTACACTTCTGAAAGATGCTGAAGGGAAGCCATCCGCGTTTCTTGGCGTCATTCGAGATATAAGTGAACGGGAGGAAGCTGCAGCTCGGTATCGTCACCTTTTCGATAGTGTTCCGGTTGGGCTATTCCGAACAACGCCAGATGGTACCATTCTTGATACTAATCCAGCGTTATTTGAAATGTTAGGATTTGATAGTAAAGAACCACTACTTAAACGTAAAGCCTCTAGCTTCTATGTTGATCCTGAAGAACGGAGGCGTTGGGAAGCGGCTGTTGCTCTTGAAGATGTTGTAACAGGAATTCAGGCGGAATTCAAACGGGAAGATGGGGAAACAATCTGGGTCAATCTTTCAGCACGAGCTATTCGTGATAAGAGTGGTAAAATAGAGTGGTATGAAGGAACACTCGAGGATATTACAGATCGCAAACATAGCGAGGACGCATTGAGGGAATCAGAAGCCAAGTACCGCGCTTTGGTCGACCAGTCACTTCAAGGAATCGTCATTATTCAAGACAATCATATCGTTTTTGCAAATCCACAAATGAAAGAAGTGGTTGACGTTACAAAAGATGAACTCATGGATATGCCACCCAATGCGTTTTGGGATCGGGTGCATCCAGAGGATGTTTCATGGTTACAAAAACGCATGCAAGATCGCTTTGCAGGAAAAAAAGTCCCTGATCGATATGAAGTTCGTGTTATATCACCTGAAGGGACTACTCAATGGGTAGAAATCTGTGTGAAAATGATCGAGTATCAAGGAAAAGCTGCAATCCAAGTAACACTCACAGATATAACAGAACGCATGCGAACCGAACAGGTGATCAAAGAATCTGAAGAAAAATACCGCACCCTTGTAGAGCAATCCCTCTTTGGGATTTTAATTTCCAGGGGTCCACCCCTCCGCTTTTTCTTTGCCAATGAAGCTTTCTCAAATATGCTTGGCTACAGTATCGAAGAACTCCTTGCGATGGCACCAAAGAAAATCCAAGAATTAATTCATCCTGCTGACCGGGAATTAGTAATTAATCGAGCTGAAGACAGATTGATGGGTAAAGAGGTTCCGAATCAGTATGAGTACCGAATGGTGAAAAAAGACGGAACTATACTGTGGGTGGAAATTATTGCTCGTCGAATCGAGTACCAAGGCGAACCAGCAGTTCAAGCAGCTTACATAGATATCACCGAAAGAAAGGAAGCAGAAGCTGCACTACAAGAATCTGAGGAAAGATATCGAGCGCTTGTTGAAGACCTCTCCGATTGGGTTTGGGAGATGGATGTTTCCGGGAAGTTTGTTTATACAAACAATGCTGTTGAAGACATCATCGGTTTTTCAGCAGGACAAGTGCTCGGACGAACTCCCTGCGATTTCTTACGTCCTGAAGACGTGAAACGGGCACAAAATACATGGGCTGAACTCAAAGAAAGACGACGACCAATTCGGACAATCGTCATACAGATGGTCCACCGAGATGAATCGGATGTTGTTCTTGAAGCCCGTGGTCGACCAATTTTCGATGAGTCAGGCGAACTACTCGGATTCCGTGGTACTTGTCGAGATATCACGGACCGCCTGAAAATGTTGGAACAACTTCGGGAACTCGATGAACGCCTTTAGCTAAAGCTGGTTGCACTAGAATCCTTAAATGCAACATCAAGGAATCCTCTTTTTCAAGAGTTGAGATACCATGATAGGCGATATCGGCACACAAGAAGCGAATATGCTCCTCCGTCGAGTAAGTGCGGCTAGCACCTATTTGCTCTCCCAACGCACCGCACTTGAATCCAAACTCTTTCCAGTTACAGCATACAATAGTGTAGCTTGTGCTCAAATTTACCGCGATTACCAGTACAATATGTTCAAAGAACTCGCAAGACATGTCTCTCCCGAAGAGATTGGAAACCGCTGCCGTACCCTAGCTGCTTATCCCAACATCCTTGGGGTCTGGGCCTTCATTGGGCTCTGGGGACTCGGACGGATGCAAGACCTTTTTGATGCTGGTGGAGCTCAGAACGAATTACCTAAACGCCGTAAACAAGCTAAATTCATGATTGATTTTTGGTATCGCATGGCGACAAGCTACTATAATAGTGATAAACCACTCGCCGCGGAAAATAATGACACTGCATGTGTGCTCCCTAACAATGTCCTGAATATGGTTAAACAAGAACTACAACCAATTGATACCGATCAAAGAGCAAAGCTGAAACGAACAATGGCTCAGTTGTATCTGGCTGAGTTTCTCTCCTACTGTGAATGCCGGGCGAGTATTCACGAGATGGGTCCATATCCGTTCGGGGATAATGATTATCTTATTTTCCGAGAATTCTCACCGCTCTATGATGGATCACGACTAATCTGGGATTGGCACGACACCCAGGCCAAATCACCAGTTCCGAACCTCTCGGTTGCCCTTGTTGTTAAAGATATGGAGGAACTCGTTTTCACTGACTTCGCTACACTATTTCCTAAACCTGAGGATTACTCAGAGCATATTACCCAATTTGCCCTTTTCACCCGATATGGTGATAAAATCGAAACTACCTCTTTCTCGGTTCTCACCGATTTAGAGAAGTTTGCCACCGATGTTCAAACCGAACTCTACCTCAAATTCGCCGAATGGGACGACGTTAAGCGACTCAAAGCAGGATCCTCGGTATTCCTAAAATGGTTCTACATCTTTACCGATATGGGAAACATCACTGACAAATTCACCATGGGTCTCGATGAAGACAAAGTCGGTGACTACATCCAACTGATGTTAAACTCTATGGGTCACCCAGCTTGGGCCCGACTCTTCCGCAGTAAAGACGAATGTGACAAAGATCCCTCCTTCTATGAACTACTCGACTAACCGGAGCAAACCAACATGGCCTACGACGTTGATCCTTCCA
>JABXGX010000334.1 GCA_016550405.1 archaeon
AGCAACTCGACTGCTTCCCGGATTTTTCCCTCTTCTTCAAGCTGCTTCGCTTCACTGGTTCGAATTCCTATTTCTCGGAGTTCCTTATCCAAGGACACGCAACTGCCTCCCAAAATCAAGCCTAAGATTCGCTAGGAACTTGGGCATTTAACGCTTTTCTTTCCTAGTCAACGCTCTCTGCCGATTCACTTTAAGCCAACTCAATACTAAGACGTGGCAATGAAACGCGCATTTGAACTGTGAACAGGAGGATTTCACCTATCCTGCGGGTTATTCGTAAAAGCTCACCATATTTCGAGGTTCTCGAAGCCGAAGAAGAAACCCTACATCAGCTTAGTAAAATTGCGGAAAAACTTCCTGCTAGTGAAAAGAAAGGACCAATTAAATTCAAACTTCGGTTTGATAAAGCCATCACGCTGCCTCTGCATGAACTCAACCAACTCTTTGCAAAAGTCGATTATGAATTATCTCCAAGTTTACAGAAGTCGCTCCTAAAGAAACAGGGCGTGGCACGATTTGCTGAACTACGTCTCCGAAAAAGCGACCTCATTCTTAAACCAACAGGATTCTTGGATTTAGACGGGATTAAACCATTACTAATCTATGACGCCAAAGAAAGGCTCTTCCATGCACGAATAATGGACTATTACACAATCCAACGATATCTACGAAATAAAGGATATCCAGTCATCACCTATTTCTCGCTTCACATTACTTTGCCGGCGGATCTAAAATCCCAACTCAAATTGGATATGGTTCTTCGTGACTATCAAGAGGATGCCCTTCGCCGGTGGCAAGGTGCGAAGGGGCAGGGGGTGATTGTATTACCGACAGGCGCCGGAAAAACGATTGTGGCTCTGGAGGCTATTCGGCGACTTGGGGTAATGACACTTATTGTTGTTCCTACATTGGACCTCCTAAGTCAATGGCGTGAAGCCCTCGAGTTGCTCCTTCATGTTTCTGAGGTTGGAATTCTAGGTGGAGGAAAAAAGGATCTTAAACCAATTACTGTTGCCACCTATGATTCTGCCTCCCTGTTAGCCCCTAAACATGTGACATCTTTTGGGCTACTGATTTTCGATGAAGTTCACCATCTGCCGAGCACAACATATCGGCTAGCCGCTGAGCTCTCCTTAGCTCCGTATAGATTAGGACTGACCGCCACGCCTGAACGCTATGATGAATTACATCTTGACCTTGATCGCCTCGTGGGACCGACCATATATCGGGTTGCACCTCAGCTGCTAGAAAAAGAGGGATATCTTGCTCCCTATGAAATTCGCCAAGTCCAGATTTCACTCAAACCCGAAGAAAAAGCTCGGTATAGCTCCCATATGCGTGTTTTTCGGAATTATACACGTCGTCTGGACGATATCGATCCTGGTTGGCAATTTGAAACAATTGTTAAACGAACCGTGTTCGATCCTGATGCGCGAAAAGCCTTATCAAATCTTGAAAAAGCTCGTCGAGTCGCTCTTGAGGCGTCTGGTAAAATTGATCAAGTCGAAAAGCTCCTCCAACAATATCGAGATACCAAAATTATTATTTTCTCACGATACACACGGGTAGTTGAGCGAATTTCTGATACCTTCGGGATTCCTCTTATAACACACAAGACGAAGATGGCGGAGCGAGAGAAGATTCTACAGCTTTTCAAAGAAGGGAGCTTGACAAAAATCGTTACTGGACAAGTTCTCGATGAAGGAGTGGATGTTCCCGACGCCGCCGTTGGTATTATCATTTCTGGAACAGGAAGTAAGCGAGAATTCATCCAGCGTCTAGGTCGTTTACTTCGACCCCATAAGGACCGAGCTCTTCTCTATGAGCTAGTAACTGAGTCAACTCTTGAGGATGGACTTTCAAGGCGAAGACAATTCGAGGAAGATGAACCAGACTAATCTGTGGACGAATAAACAGCTAGTAACCCTTACTTTGCCCGCCCATAATGAAAACAAGGCCCACAAGAATTAGAATGCCAGAACCAAGAGAAATGAGTGATGCGACGAGCAAAGTTCCACCGCTCGTCAGATAAAACCATCCAACAAAGCCAACCGCTACTGCAATACATATGCCGCCAAGGGCTAGCTCCCAAAATTGAGCCTCGTCACCGACTGTGCCTGCCAGA
>JABXGX010000335.1 GCA_016550405.1 archaeon
ATACCAAAAGTTTCTAGCTCTTGGAGAATTGGCTCATAGAGTTCGGGGACAATGGGAATCTGGACACCTTTCAGTTGTATCTCACCGGTTAAAATCATGTGAGAGGCAATCGCGGCAGGAAGGGCGACAGTACGGCTCATGGAGGAATCGCCATTTGGAATCCCGTAATCAATAAGTGTTGAACGCACCTTTTCATGCGAATTATCAGAGTGTTCTATTGTGAACTGGTGCTGCATTACAATCATGTCACGTTCACCAGGGGCATATTGCAGCTTTTCTTGAAAGAGAGACACGAGAACATCAATGGGTGCACCCCGAGTGAGTGGAATGTCATGATCTCCAAAGAGTCCCAACCATTCATAACGTTCTATTACCTCATCGTCAACTGAAAGGTTGAGCCGCGCTGCTACCTCTTCTTTTACGTTGGCTCCAGCTGATAACTTGAGATATTGCCGTAAAAATCGAGCATATGTTAGGTCATGAAGAGATTGTTCCTCTAAGTCTTATAAGCCCAGTTTTCCAATATTGTATATGGTTTTACACCAGCCGGGATATCGAAGGGTTCCACGTAACATGGTTTGGATGCCTTGTAGACCGTAAATGTCAATATATTGAAGGGAATCACGGTTCGGATACCCTTCAAAATCGCCAAGTTCGGGTACGGACTCGATATGACAGCTGTTGAAGAGTTCCTCAGCTGGAATTTCGATTCTTTTGCTATCACGTTGGAAAAGGGCAGAATTTCGTCCTGCCAAAAGGACACCACGTGGGCTCCATGAAAGTTTGTAACCAAATGGGTTAGTATTTGCGTCGGGTGCAGGTAATCCTCCAGTGAAGCTGGTAAATACCAATATTTTCCCTCCATGAGCTTGGGCCTCATGAATGATTTTCATGGCAGACATATGGTCTTGTCCTGGATCCACTCCACACTCGTTTAGGATAATAACATCCGCTCGTTTTGCTTGACCATCTAAAGTGCGCATTTCCTCAGATACATATGAGGTCGTGACCATGTTCACTTTGTGACGCAGGCATTCGCGAGCGACTTGAACATGAAATGTGTAGGGAAGAAGAGATACGACAAGGTCAGCAGGCTTCACCAGCTTCTTGAGCTCCTTTGCTTGTCGACTAATATCAAAGGCTCTAGCTTCACCATTTGGGTGATCTCCAATCAGATTCATAGCCTTGCTTACGGTTCGGCTCGCAACAGTGACCTGGTAGTCATGGTCAAGCATATACTTCACGTATGGGCGGGCAACCAGCCCTGCACCGAGAACCAATACATGTTTCATTCCTTGATACCTCTTGGCATTGTTTCGTGCTCTTGCGTTACAAATACTTTTTGAGATACTCATAATCAGGTGTGAGTTTCCCTTGATAGACGATAACAGCAGTCTTTACTTCTGGAGGAAGATCTAATTCCTCAAACGATACTGAGTAATCAGCTTTCACAATTGATGGGATGAATCTCTGGAGTGTTTCACTAAATGATTTCGAGGCCTCTCGTGGTAATTCTGTAGGAAGGTTATCTACAGCCATAACGACCACGCCTTCTCCAGCCACACCTAGTTCTGTTTTTTCTGTCAGTGGATTGTACACAAAGGTCGGATGATCTGGCTTCGTGCAATCCACAGTGAATTCGATAGCACCATGGATGTCACAACTGATATCTCCAACAATGACGAGTCGCGGATTGCCCTGAAATTCGTTCCATAACTGCTTCAGTTCTTGTTTTGTTATCATACGTGGATATTTATCAGTCCAATAAATGCAGTTCATTAGTACAGTGA
>JABXGX010000336.1 GCA_016550405.1 archaeon
GACAATATCGTTCTTTCGCATGCTTTTCCATTCGATTATTTCGGGCATGGTTCGTTCTCCCTCTGGAAATCCAGTTTGGAAGGTACAGAAGGTCTGGGTTGCCATTCGTGCCCAGCCTTTTCAACTTTACGACTTCTCTTTGAACTACCTGATTTCTACTAAGAATATCAACTGGAATTCTGATGTTAAAAGAATTGGGTTGATTCTCTTGCCTTTAGAGGGGGGAGCTCGTCTTCAAGGTAGGCTTCGAGGTTCTTGCGGCAGCTTATCTTAGAATTTTGACAATAGACATGAATTAAGTGGTTTCGTAAGATACTGAGTGGCGTTTCGCCCATTTTCTCTGCAAATACAATTTCCACTTTCGCATCAATGAGAAGGTGTGCTGTGTTTTTACCTCGTTGTCTATTCTCTTTAGCTGCTGAATTTGGGATGACTTCCCAAAGTACGATCTCTCGTCGGTCAACATCCATTATTAAAAAGTAAGGTGTTGAACCAAAGTGGGAGCTGGGCTTTGAATCTGGCGTCGCATCTCCCTGATTCACTGGTAATGCAACTCGAAAGGTAACAGGAAGAACCGGTTCAACGTGGACAAGAAATGAAAGTACATCTGAGTAAGTCTCCTTTACGCGCGTGGATATTTCCTCAGCGAGGAGATGTGATTGAAGCACTGTTGTTTTTCCAGCCACTTCCAGATGCATTTCTCCAAAGCAAATTGGGCCTGCTCTTCGCAACTTAATGGCGTGAACTCCGAGGACGCCGAGGATAGGTGAAGCGAGTTTTTCGATTGCCTTAATCTTCTCGGGGTCTTGTCCGGCATCCATTAGAATTAGTATAGATTCATATGACAACTGCAGGCTGCTTCTTAAAATCAATAAGCCAATTATAAATCCTACAATGGATTCAACCCACGGTAGACCAAAGAGGGCAAAGACCAATCCTAAAATGACAGCAATGGAAGCAAGAATGTCCATTTGGAATTCTTGACCCTTGTTAAAAACAGCGTTACTTCCCGTTTCTCGACCAATTTTTTTTAGATACCAGGACATGACGAAGATAACCGGAATTGATGCAATTGAAACTACTAGCGCTAGACTGATGAAACTCAGTTCTGTTGGAAATAGTATGCGTTGGATTGCCTGCCAAAGCACACCCATGCCAGTTACAAAAATAAAGATTGCAACAATCAGGGCAGCTAATGATTCAGCCTTGAAATAGCCATAAGGATACTTCTGGTTGGGATCTCGTTGAGCTAACCATAAACCAAGAAAAACTGTAAGAACAGCAATCAAGTCTGAGATTGAGTCGATCACCATGGCTAAAAGACCCAGACTTCCCGATAGGAATGCCATGAGAAACCATGTAATGGCTAAGGCCATAACAACAATTGACGCTCTCTTAATGGCTCGTCGTCCACGAGCTAGATTTTCATCAATTGCTGTCGTGAAAGCCATTCTTTTCTACCTATTGAAGTTAATAGATAGGAAAGGAGTTTTCCTGCCTTTAAACACTCATCAATATTCAATAAGTTAAGAAAAACATAATCCATCGATTTTAATTATAGAATTAGCGTGCAACTAAAAAACCCTTTTAGCGTGATTCTACGAACACTTCAAAAAGGGGATTGAAAGCCAAGATGGTCGACCATTTTGAATCAATTAGAATCTTGGATAATTTCTATCAAACCAGTTCTTTCTTTCCAATGCCGATTGTTCTCATCTCAACCCTCGCTGAGTCGGGGCTGACGAATCTTGGACCTTACTCACTTGTATTCCCTCATATGATTGCAGATGAAGACAAGTATGCCATGATGCTGATTACACGTGCTGATAGTAACACGGCACAAAATATTCGGCGAACACAGTATTGCGCAATTAATTTTCTACCCGATGAAAAGAAGTACCTGCAAAACTGTGTACTCCTAGGTTACCCTGGCGACACCACCGAAGAGAAAATGAAAGACAGTATCTTTACCCTTCTTCCCTCAGCTCGCAACATTGGTGAAAATAACACAGAATATCCGGAAATCGTTGAAGAAGCGTTCCAGGTTTATGAATGCACCTGGGATTCTTCGGCTCCATCCAAGCTAGTTGGAGGGTGTGAAAACTTTCTCCTACGCGTTGAACAGATTCTTCTGAAGCCCAAATATAAGAAAGCCATTATCCATGGGATGGACGCCAAATCCTTTCCCCGCATCCCTGTGGGATACGGATTCCGCGACAATCTGAATTTCTGGTTCACCCAAAGCAGCAAACCCTTTGCCTATCAGATTCCTGAATCAAAAGGCACCAGCGTCAACACTGTGCTCTATGCTGCGAAACGTCATGATCCTACCGTTGAATGGATGCCTGAAGCCGCC
>JABXGX010000064.1 GCA_016550405.1 archaeon
AAAGTTCTCGCTCTTTAGTTCAATGTTGATGTCAATGGTTACTCAGGTCTTAGAAAAAATCGATCAAAACACCGACAAGGCACTCGATGCAGCGAAAAAAATCTGCAGCATCCCCACCGTGGCAGCGCAAGGAAAAGGAATTGATGAGACCGCAGAACTTGTTCAAAAGATGCTCGAAGACGCTGGAATCCCATCAGAATTACACCCCACCTCCGGAGCCCCTGTTGTCACCGGCTTCTTAGACGTCGGCGCGAAGCGAACACTCCTTTTCTATGATCATTATGATGTGCAACCTGCTGGACCCTTCGACCTCTGGGTTTCTCCTCCCTTTGAACCGGAAATCCGTGAAGGGCGATTTTATGCACGAGGGATTGCTGACAACAAAGGGGATACGATCTCACGGATTTGGGTGGCGAAAGCGTTCAAGGATGCTGGTGTGGAGCTTCCGGTGAACATCAAGTTTGTCATTGAAGGTGAGGAGGAGATTAGTAGCCCCAATCTTCCCGACTTCACAAAGAAACAGAGTGACTTCCTTAAAGCCGACGGTGGTATCTGGGAATTTGGGAGTGCTGGATTTGATGGGACACAAGAAGCCTGGTTAGGGCTAAAGGGAATTCTCTATGTGCAATTGGAGGTTGAACGGCTCTCTCATGATGCGCATTCAAGCAATTCAGCAATTCTTCCCTCTGCTCCGTTTCGTTTAGTGTGGGCGCTCAGTTCCTTAAAAGATGAAAATGAACGGATTCAAATCAACGGCTTTTATGACGATGTCGTCCCGATGACGGATGTTGAAAAGAAATTCATTTCGAAAATAGATTTTGAAGAAGAGGCTCGGCGTAAATTCTATGGAATTGATGCCTTTGTTGCAGGTTATAAAGGGGATGCGCTTCGGGAAGCCTATTACTATCACCCCCATCTCAGCATCGATGGTCTAACTAGCGGCTATCAGGAAGCTGGGTCTATGACTGTGTTACCTGCCAAAGCTTCAGCCAAAATCGATTTCCGGCTAGTTGAAAACCAAGAACCAACAGATTTAGTCGAAAAACTCCGGAGCCACTTGGACAATCATGGATTCACTGATATCAAAATCGCATGGTACGATGGTTATCCTGCAGCAAAAACTCCTGTGGATCATCCTTTCGTTGAAATCATCAACAAAGCCAACCAATCAGTCTTTGGTCATCCAATGCGCATCCATCCCACCTGTCCCGGTTCAGGTCCCTTGTACCTATTCAAAGAATATGTACCTATGGTCTCTATTGGAATAGGAGATTACAACTCCAGGGCCCATTCTCCAAATGAAAGTGTTCCTGTGGACTATTTCATCAACGCTATGAAACGAATCGCCGTAATTATAGATCTTATGGACCGCTGGTAATACAACATTAGTGTTCATGTTGAAATCCGGTTTCCACGCCTTTTGTACAGAAAATAAGTAGTAACTAGAATCAAAACAGCGAAAATAATACCAGATACAAATAGAATCATTGGAACTGCTGTAAGGAAGGGATTTGCGAAAGGAGGTTCATCAGAAATTTTAACTAACCATACATCCCGTGATCCCGCACCAAAACTAAATGTATATCCGATAAGGATGAAATCCCCTCGGCTAAGTATTCCCCCTCGAATCACATCATCTTCGGGACCACCATAAACGCGCGTCCAAAGGGAGTCGCCTTCAGTGTTCGTTCGCGTCAACCAAAGATCTGCCGAAGACGAGAAATACGTATAACCAATCAGCGCATACCCATTCGGTTCACATTCAAGGAGAGTTCGGAAATAATCATCAGCAAGACTTCCATAGGTTATTCGGTTTTCTTCGGCACCATCGCTAGCCGTGAAAAGAAGCCATCCGTCATATGTTGAAGTGCCATAACTGTTCGTGAATCCAACAATTGTGAATCCTCCATCAGCGTCCAACGCAACTGACCGGATGAAGTCATTTTCTTCCCCACCATAGGTCTGATTCCATAGAAGCTCACCCGCTTCGTTCGTACGGAGAAGCCATGCATCGGGGTGGTATTCCGTATACTGCCCAGAATGATCAAGGGTTGCAAAGCTACTGTTAATTTCCCCCAGAAGGAGAAAGCCTCCATCATTTAATTCCACGAGTGAGCGCCCGATGTCGTCACCGGTTTCACCATAGGTCCGATTCCACAGAATATTACCTATTGCATCCGTGCGGATTAACCAAATATCATAGGTTTGAAGATGAGTGACAGGGTCCTCGGATCCATAACTCCGTGTGCTTCCAATGAGTGCAAACCCACCAGATTCTACCTCAATTATATCAAAGCCCTGGTCATTATCGAGTCCTCCAAATGAGCGATTCCATAAGTGTGTTCCATCTGCTGTCGTCCGAACAAGCCATGCATCTGAACGACCTGATGGATTGCTACGCGAGTAGCCTGTGACGGCGAATCCACCCCCAGTGCATTCGATAATCGCATAACCTACATCATCATTTGGGCCCCCAATTGTCCGATTCCAAAGCTGGTTTCCATCCCAATTGCAGCCAATAAGTAACATGTCAGTATGGGTAATACCCGAACTCAAAGTCCCACCAACTATGACATACCCCCCTCCTTGTCTCTCAAGTATGTCGTTCCCATAATCGCCAAGGGCACCTCCAAAAGTTCGGTGCCATAACACGTCAGACCCTATGAGGGGCTGACTGCCTATGACATACGTAACCGGTTGAGCGAAAAGAACGATTAAGCACATTATACAGCCAATTGACACGGGAATAGCTTTTGCTCTTCTCATAGGGATCCACACATAAAGGTGTGACAAGATTTTCTCGATGTTTTCTTAAAACTTAGGGATTCCGGCATTCCCCGCTTTCGTAACACCTTCTAAAGTTATAAGGAGAAACATCGCAACTCACGCTATGACTGAAAAAAGTGGTTACCAACTTTATCAGGTCTTAAACATTTTTGCAGTTATTTCAGTGATTATCGTAAACATTCTTGCGAACGCACTTCCCATCTTTGGAGTGTATACCGGATGGGTGTCAGATGCGTACCCGAACTTCTTCACACCCGCCGGCTATGTATTCTCCATCTGGTTCATCATCTACCTCCAAGCGATAATCTTCATGATTTACCAGGCCCGAGCAAGCCAAGGGAGTGCTAGCTATCTTCCTAAAATTAGCTTTTTCTACTTCTTCGCTGGATTAGCCAATATAGCATGGATTTTCGTCTTCCACTATTCATACGCCTTTATGGTAGCAAATCCCCCATACTTCCTTGCATCTCTTGTCCTTCTTCTCGTCGTTTTCCTGATGCTCCTTCTAGCCTATCTACGACTGAGAGTCGGGGTGGAAACAGTCCCACGAAGCGAAAAACTAGCTGTGCACCTCCATTTCAGCGTCTACCTGGGCTGGATTTCTGTCGCCACAGTTGCCGCCATCGCTTCGTCCATTAATATCTTGGTTCCTGCGATTCCTACTGAAATCCAACATCTGGCAACAGCTATCATGCTTTTTGTTGCCTTGCTTCTCGCATTACTAATGATCTATCTTCGCCGCGATTATGGGTTTGCATTAGTCTTCTTATGGGCGGGAGCCGGAATCGGTGTTAAATGGATTACCATCCCCATTATCTTTTACTCCGCTATCGCCGTAGCAATCATCTTAGTCATTGGAATGATCCTCATCCCATATATTAGGAAATCTAATCTCATCCAATATTACAAAGGACCTGAATAGTACTCTCCTATCAACGGCTGCACCATCAAACGGATTCCTCTACTAGTTAGTATTTTCCTCCTTCACCTCGCAAAAGATAATATACAAACAACTAAACATCGGGGCACTCATTTGCAGGGAACCGAGAATTTAAGTTCAGAATGAATGGTTCATCAACGGTGTATCCTTTTTGACCGAACTGCCCTCTGTTCCCACGACGGCTATATCTCTTGAAGCAAAATCACGTTCTATCTCAAGCTATATTGCCTTTGGTCTCATTTTTTTTGCTGCCCTGATAGCAACGACGAACATCATCTACAGCATCTATCTACAGCTCTTTGTGTTTCTTCCCTCAATTCCGACTTGGATGGGATTCCAAATCTATAACTATCTCATTCTCGATGCCCTCCTCGTCATCGGCGTGCTTCTTATGTATGGAGGTGCCGTCATCATTTATTTCGAGAAATCATGGCCATATGGCGGTATCATCGCACTATTTGGCGCATTCATGAGTCTCACTTTATTGGCCCTCTTTTTAGGTGCCCTAGGTGCTTTCATAAACCTTTGCAGCCGCCCAGAACCGAAGTAGACATAAGGAATGGGCACCACACAATCAGTGTCCACGGCTCGAGGAAACACATCATGACTCCAATCATTGATATTTGGGAACATGTCCGCCAAATGAAACAACCCTGGGCACCCCAAGAAATTGCCCAAGTAAATAACCATGTGATCCGATTAGCTCTTTTTGATGGCGAGTTTCCCATGCACCGACACTCCAACGCCGATGAACTCTTCTTCATTCTCAAAGGGCAAATTATGATCCGCATCAAGGGGCAGCCTGATCTAACTCTAAATGAGGGAAAAATGGTGGTGATTCCTAAAGGTGTCGAGCATTCGCCCAAGAGCCTTGAACCATCATATGTGTTGATGTTTGAGCCTGTTGCTCTCAACCCGCGTGGGGACTGATTTTTTTTGCGTATGTAGGACTAGTACAATCCTACACACTTTTCCCCCCCAACAGAATGGTTCCTTGGCGATTAGGCAATTGCAAAACCGCGTTTTCAGCTATACGGGTCCAATATTTGATGCTCACACCCATGTCTGGGAAAGCACTAATCTTCATCAAACTATTGAGGAACTAGATCAACTCGGAATCAAATCGCAGTTGGTAATCGCGCATCGCACAGCGCTTCGGGATTTTACCGACCAACAATACCCCGGTAAGTTTGTATTCGCCAAGTACTTATCAACACAGCAAATCATTGGTTCACAAATTGATGTTGTTCTCTCAGAAATTGATCAAATGCGCGAAAACGGATTTTCAGTAGCAAAGATGTGGTCGGCCCCAGCTTGGCGTAACTACTTTAAAGATTTTGAAGGCAACTTTCAACTTACTGATGAACGTTATCAGCCCATTTTTGATAAACTCGCTGCAGAGGGCTTTCCTTTACTCCTTCATATGTCTGATCCTGACACCTACTATGCCACCAATTATGCGAACACTCAAATCTTTGGCACTAAGGAGGAGCATCTAAATGAGTTAGAAGCTCTCATCCAAAGCAATCCTGACCTACAATTTCAACTCGCTCATTTTGCTGCACAACCAGAAATCCACCGGCTTCCCCATCTAGCTGAATGGTTCGAAACATATGATAACATTGTAGTCGATACGGCTTCTTCCCGTTGGATGGCCCGCGAACTGAGCAAAGATCCTGATGCCGCCCGTGACTTCCTTATCCGATTTTCTAAACGAATCCTTTTCGGCACTGATGCAACCTTAAACGCGTCGAAATCCTGGGACAAACACTCCAACTTGTCCCCTTACAAAGCACGATTCATCGCCCAACGATTTCTCTGGGAAACTAATGAACGCCATACCCCACTACCTTTCCCTGATGCAGATACTGAAGCCACTGGAGGAACTTTTATCAATGGACTTAATCTCCCAGACCGAGTTCTACAAGATTTGTATTGGAAGAATGGTCAGCGCCTGTATGCATTTTAATTTCTGGCTGAATTCGACCTGAAATATCGCAAAGGCTTAATTAGTCCTAGTTAGGCAACAAGGGCTCTGTAATCGTCTTTGACTTGGAGGACTTTTTTCTTATGTCAGATGAAACAACTGCCACAACTCTAATTTTCGTTGGAGCAATATTCCAAATCATCATTGCCATATTACTTCTCATCGGAGGTGCTGGAAGTAGCATTGGCACCGTCATAGGATTTCTCCTTGGCGGTATCAGTGATCCCACCGATTGGGTTTGGGTGTTTATCCCCGGGGTACCACTAATGGTCTTTGGAATTCTTGCACTCCTCTTTGGCATGTCTTGGGTCAGATGGCGAGAAACTCCTACTGAATACAAACAGAAGCTCATTTTAACCGGTATCCTAGCCCTCATTTTCACTGGGGTTATTCCAGGACTTTTAGTGGTAATCGCTGGTGCCATTACTCCCGAAGAAGCCGCCTAGCAGCGTCAATTCACCAGTTGACCTGCCTTACCTCTTTTTTGGGATGAGTAATGAGTAGCATTCACATTTCTTTACGGCAAATGAAATATCCCAAAGCAATACCCATCATGACACAGCCTCCCACCTGACAAAATAGAACGATGAATTCAGGATATGAGGTATGGAGTGCTATACTTGAGAGAATCAGTACAAACGGTATCACCATTGCAACACCTATCCCCGCAAAAGCCATGATACCCATCGCAAAATCGAGGCGGTCATCGAGCCGAAAGTTGCGTGCCACCACTATCACCTACCATTACGAGTTCACTGGTTGACGAGTTTTTACCTTTACGTTACTGGCTAACCTGTAATAGGGCTGTTATCATTGCATACAAATACGACTTCGATTCTTCATAGTGTTGTGGTTAGATTGTTCGAAGAACTTCTCTTTCGTCTGCTCTTTGTCTTTATGTACTTCATCTTTGGGGGCTTTCGAATCTATTACCGACGTAAAACGACAAAGACGCAAAAGACTTTCAGCGATACACCCGCTAAACGCCCTCCTCGAACTTGGGCTCACGTAGCAATCTTTATCGGTATTGTGGGAATGTTTGTCGCATATGCTCTCTTCTTGCTCATTCCCCCTTGGATACCTTGGTTTCCCTTACCCTTCCCCTACCTTCTTCGCTGGGCCGGTGTAATTCTAGGGTTGGGTGTAATTCCGCTGCTAGTGTGGACTCACCGAACTCTTGATCGTTTCTACTCCGCTGAATTAGAAATCCAGACTCAACACCAGCTCATGACTAATGGTCCCTATTCCCGGATACGTCACCCAATGTATACAACATTCATTCTATTTACCCTAGGCACTGTGCTCCTTGCTGCTAACCTTTTCGTAACTATTTTTGGACTCATAGTTTGCTTCTCACTTTATCCCATCTCTAAACGTGAAGAACAAATGCTCCTCGACGAGTTCGGAGACCAATATCATGCGTACATGAACCGAACCGGACGATTCTTCCCCCGAACCCGAAAGCCAAAACCTTCCAAAGAAGAGTAACCCACTGATGACAACCAAAAAAAGCACTTCATCCTATTGTGGTTTCCATCTTTATTGAAGCGAAGTCGCAGTTCCTCAGGAAATTGAAGAACTACTTTCTCAACCTATTCCTTCGAATAGAATCGGTTTTTACAAAACTGGATATTTTTACTTAAATGGACATGTCGTTGGTTAAGTCTACATAAGAAGGGACTCATTAATCTACCCGACTCAATTCAAGCTCTTACCCAGCTTGAACGCTTCTACCTTCGAGATAATTCTAGTGCCTCATATGGAGTAAGAATATTGAAACCACTGGCGATTTATCCATAGAGTATTTTTCTCTAGACATGTATCTATATAATTTTCTTATAAGCTTACTTTGCACATAAATAAGACGAACGTTGATATTTAGACGTAAGGAGTAGGCGATTTGTGGCTATGAGGAATTTTTCGATTGTTTGCATCTTGATGACCATAACTTTATTAGAAGAACTTCAGATTTATTTAGGGGGATGATTATTGCGGAAATTCAGCAAGCTGCTTCTGAGTATAGTATTGCTATTAATTATTATTACCATTGGGGTTAGTGGTCTTTTTATTTTTAATAGAAGTAGCGTTCTAGTTTTTTCCGAAAATTGGGATGCTAATGATGGTCGTATTCAGGGTAGAACGGATTTAGCTTCAAATATCAACCTGTATCCAGGAATACCTGGACTCGTAGAATATTGGATTCAGATTAATTTTCCCAATTCGATAACGGTCAATGCAACAATTACCTCTGTTGAATTAACTCTGAAAATGCGAGGAGAAGCTGATCAAGTTATTGGTTTTACCCGATTCGAGTATAATCCCCCTCTCGTGATGCTGAATGTTAGTGAAATTCTTTTACAAGAAATTGTTTTGCTGAATCCGTTTGGATCGGGTCCAGTCAGCTATTATGATTGCATGGTAATAAGCACATTCGAGAATTCGACATGGGGTTTTTCAGGTACAGTAGGAACCCCGGATATTGGTTCTGTCACAGTACACC
>JABXGX010000337.1 GCA_016550405.1 archaeon
CACTGTTTAGGTGAAGCACCCACGGTGATTTGATGCGTGCCCATGTTACAATTTTGTCAACGATACCCATCGTGTTTACCTCTTTTCATTTACTTTCGCAGGATGAGAATTGCGATAAAAGCGACTCCCAGGAACATGATTGGAACCCATCCGAGAATGCCCATTGATGTCGCAAGAACAAATGCAACGATATCAAAGATAGTGAAATAAACGGCATAACGGATAAGTTGCGTGTGAAATTGAGCCTTCGACGGAGCGAGATCCTCGCCACAAGCGTACGTGGTCAACTTTTCCTTCGTGGGATTATTGGGCGCAATACGTTTGCCTATCCAATACAAGAGAAGGACGATAATAAGAATGACGCCAAATGCGGCTAGAAACCAGCCAACATTACCTATGTTATTTAGCCAGCTGAAATAATCACCCTGCATTGTTTGCGTTCACCACAGGTTTTATGGCTCGTTAGCAGTTCAAGGGTTTGGCTTTGTATAAAAGGCTTGCTGCCGCAGGAAGTTTTCCTTTTCTCTGGTATCCGGAAATTCACGAGTGTTAGACTTTGCAAAAGTTTAACCTAGCTAATAGGGTCGACTTATACTCGCTTTTTTTGGGACAAGCTAGTCACTGATTTCAATTCGAACCTTTTCTGTGCCCTTTAGTTTGGGGGCTCTCAAGGTTGAGAGAATTGCGAGAACTACGCTCTGTAAGAGTTTGTCAACATACTCGTTTGTTTCTATTTCACGGTCAAATACAATAAGGGTTGTTTTTCTTTCATCGGGTGTCATTTCTCGTCACCTATATTCCTTGTTGGATTAGTGAGAAGCCATTTATCAATCGCTTCTAGCAGGAATGGAAATTCATCAGGGATTCGAATTACCGAAGATAGTTCGGTGTCCAAGCTACACTGTCCAAGGATTGGACTAACGGTCTCTGTTTGAAACTCCACAACTTCTTCAAGATTTCGAACACAGATAACTTTGGCAATATCGGGGCTTCTTTGGGTCCATTCCCGAAAGCCTTCTAGAACAATTACATCTGATGGGATTGCGGTTTGACCATAGTGTAATATTTGGTTTAGATCAGTGATTGGGTGTTGAAGCAGGAGGGTCGTGGATGTTTCGCTATTAAGAAAGGTTGCTTTGGCTCCTGCTTTGAGATGGCGATATGAATCAGTTCCCGGTGAATCCAAGGAAAACTTGGGTTCACCAACGTGTTTGGCGCTGAGCACTCGGCGCCCTTGCGTCACAAGGTGAGTAATGATTTTTGTGGTTACAGTAGTCTTTCCTGAATTTTTGTAACCAAATACGGAAATGATTGGGAGTAACGAAACGGTCAGCAATCCTCCCTGATGTAGGCTTCTGAAGCTAGATGGAACCTCTCTCGTATAATCATTTTCATTAAATTAGTATGAAAAAATCTAGAAACACGGTAGCTCAATAAAAGTTCAAACTTGTAGTCACACTTTTAAGCAGAACACAGCAAAAAGCGGGTCTAAGTACCTCAGTCACCGTGACGGAGAGTCCAACGATG
>JABXGX010000338.1 GCA_016550405.1 archaeon
CCTTTAATTGAAACCAGCCAAAAAGCTAAAATTAAAATAAAAATAACCAACCTTACTCTAATTCGCTTAAAGAACACTCGAAACATTCCCTCCAAATTATGGTTAGTTCCTATATTCGGACATATGCTTTATATTTTTGGTTTGGATAATCAAAAAATATTGCAGCTCAAACCTAGAGATACTTAAGGAGTACATAATCAAAGAAAATTAAAGGCGCTTTTCCATTACATTACTGGATGGGTATGGTTTATGGAATCAATCTCTAGCATTTTCAGAAAACTACTGGTTCTCGATTTGCTTTTTAGTTTACTTTTTTTCGTTCTAGTACCAATCGGAGACATGAATCGCAATAACCAGCTCCAACGAATCCCCCAGCAATATAATGAAGGTTCTTTTCAACCAAGTATTGTCTCTGTCGATCGAATACCACTTGAGGTGGAGTACTTCCACGATGTGAATGTTTCGGTGATGGTGCAAAACGCTTCAAACATCGCGCAAGTTACGCTTCATTTTCGTATCAATATAGGCAACTGGCAGACCCAAGCAATGATTAATACCAGTTCCAACACCTTTTGGACGATTATTCCTCAGCAGGCGTGGCGAAACCACGTAGAATATTATATCAATGCCACCGACCTTGGAGGCCTCGTTACTATTGACGACAATGCCACTCGGTATTACAGCTACACCGTAGTTGATACCATTCCGCCAAACATTCAGATTTTTCGTCCCTATCCCGGTGAACACTTCATCGGAGTGGTCACCTATGATATGGACTTCTCTGATCTTGGCAGTGACGTCGACTACAATGAATTGTACCTGAACGGAGAACTTTATGGTCATGGAACTGCTGACGGTTTTACTGGTTCTGGTTTACTGCCGGATGGTGCTTACACCCTTTGGGTGTTGGTGAATGATTGTGCGGGGAATCGGGCTGACGCTCAAGTGCGCTTCTCGGTTGAGAATCCATTTGTCATTCCTGTCCTTGTCTTGGAAGTTATGGCGATTGGATCCGTGATAGTTATCTGCCTTATCGTGGGAGTATTTCTATTCAGCAAAAAACAGTGAAACATGTCAAAAAATGAAATTATGCAAGGACTCAAGGAAATATCTGAGACCAATCGGAACTTTGAGAAAAGTCATATTCTACCACTTTTTATAGCTACCCAAGCGCTCTGGTATAATTAGATGGAAATTTGCTAGTCTGGATAATTTATCAGTAAAGGGTCATTTTTCGCTTGAGCGATTGTAAGCATCTTTTATCCGGACAATATCGCCCCACATTTGAGTGCTCATTTCAAGGATTAGTGTGTCTTCGATGGGGTGGAACTGATGATGAGTTCCCGGGGTAATATGCACGGTGTGACTTGCTTCCAACACTTCGTCCTTATCACCGTAGATAAGACGAATTCGACCAGAAATGATATAGAAGATTTCATCCTTTTTTGTGTGATAATGTAATGAGCTAGATTTGCCTTTAACGAAAAAGAGTTCTTTGAGATTTAGTCCACGAAACGTACCGACCGGGCGTTCATATCCCCACGGTTTCTCTTTTTTCTCACCGAAGGGAACCACATCTTGATTCCCCATACTTTGCATTCGCTCCAAAATAATCTCTAGATGTAGACTTCACATTCCCTCATCAATAATCCGATCAATGATTTTCTGCAACTTTTCGTTATCTTTTATCAGTTCAGGTCTCCAGGATCGACCTTCGTGGATTCGCTCAGGTTCGCCAAGAATTTCTGCCATAACGGCTTCCAAGGATCTAGCTGCACGGGCATCTAATCGCGCACATTGGCCAAAGTAATCGCAATTTTTCACTGTACAGACACTCCCGACATCTAACCGGTAAACGCCAGGCTGAAGCAGAATCGCTTTGACCTGCAAGGGACAGGTGGGCGTTTCGTCGGAGAAGATCCAGATACCGTTTTCTCCTTCTATGACTTTCATCTTCGTCCCGATAATACGACGGGAACCTTGTTCAATCTCGTCAAGGGTTGCTACAACAACCAAATCGCCGAATTCGCCTTTTGCTGGTTTCTTCGTCATCAAGTGTCGCATCCACGATACTTGGTCACTAGCTGAGCTAGTATTATTTTCCTAAGGTGCTTCGCCTTATATGCCTTTACTTCACTTTAGGTCTCGTTTGTAGCCTAATTTCCAAGGTATAAGATAAGACAAAGCAAGAATATCATACCAGCAAACAGGACTAGCACGACGGCAAGCTCAATCGTGAACAATGCTCCTAAGGGATTTCCAATAATAAGGGGCGGGTAAATGAATAGCATAATGAGTACGATAAGAAATACAATCCCGATTAATAATCCACGATGCCGCCGATTGAACAGCATGATTCGTTTCACCAAACGAGTGTTCAGTGTCACAGTCTTTGACCTGTTCCTTTAAGCCTTTCGTCATCGACAAAATTTCGAAGAACGAAGGATGAATAAAAACCTCAAATTAGCAAACCTTTTGAGAAGCTCTTTTCCAGAGGTCTCACCTAGACATTTGGGTGCAACAGCAGTGGCTCTCTCAATTATTTCAATTGCTGCGATTCTAACTCTTGTGAGTGGCATCCTATCTGGTATTGGACATTCTATTCAACGATATGGACTTGATACGCTTCCAGAGTTAACTCCTCGTGCTTTTTATCATCGGCACCTCTACCTTATTTTCGCAATTTTTACAACTCCTATCTGGTTACTCGGGGCTATTCTCGCAGTATCTGGTGCACTAATGCGCTGGCAAGCTTTCTCCCTAGGGGATGTCAGCTTCCTCAAACCTTTAACCAACATCAACATTCTTATTGTCATCGTCGTGGGCGTTCTTTTTCTAGGAGAAGTGATACGCCGATTTGAGTGGGTAGGACTCTTTGCACTCCTCTTAGGGGTCTTTACCCTGAGTCTTTTTGCTCAAGAGCGTATAATAAATACCTACAATGTGTTCTGGTATACATTATCCACAATAGTCTGCGTCATTCTTGTTGTACTCTTCGTTTTGATTGGGTCGCATGAAACCCGCACACCGCGTGAAAAAGAATTATTTTTTGCTCTGGGATCAGGAATTCTCTATGGAATGGCTACAATCTACTTGAAAGCGATGACAATTGAAGTCATCCAAGTCTTAGGCTATTTTAGTGTCTTAGATATACTTTCCCTCTTTATCTTAGTTTCTCGTCCCGCATTCTGGCTTTACCTTATCAGCTCCATCGTCGCCTATTTTCTCCTCCAATGTGCGTATTCTAAACGTCGGGTTTCAGTTGCCTTTCCTGTCAACAACTCTCTCTCGACCATTGTACCAATCATCATTGCCTCGCTCGTATTTGGTGACTCGCTCTTCATTCTCATTAACGGGATGATCCATTTCCCACTCTCGTATCTCCCTGTCTTGGGAATCCTTGCTGTTCTTACTGGCTTACTCCTTCTTCGCCGCTTCCAAGGGAGTTCGTCCTCAACATCACTCGAAAAAATCCCAGTAGACGGTTCACGACTAGGGGAAACTATTAAAGGGCTCTCCTCTCGTGCTCAATACCTGCTTGGTTTCCCAACTTCACACAACGGGTGAAATCATCATGGACCGGTTTCTCTCCCAACTCGATGAAGCCTACGAATCAGGATACGAATTCGTGAAAAGCGGACCTATTCTGTTTAAACGGGCTGATATCAATTCAGTTATGCCTAATGCGGGAACAATCGTTAATGATCGTCGTATTCGTGAGTCATTAGACACAAGTATCGAGCTTAGACAACTTGGTGCCTTTGCTATTGCAGAAGCTGCTCATCAGTCCCGTGTAGGCAAATCTGATTTCTATCCCACACTGGAACATAGCAAGGTGATGAATCGCCTTCTTAAAGATAAATATCCGGATACGTATGACGATTGGGAGTTTATTTTTGATGAATCATGTTGGGGGCTCTCACAACTTGATTTGCTCATTAAAGGACGAAATGTCTTGAGTAATAATATTCGGTTCGCTCCTTGGGAACTTCAAGTCCCTTCAAAGCTTCATGAGATTCCACCAATTCAATTGATTGAAAAACTAAAGAAAGCAGGACATAAAATCGGTTATGTTCAAGATGCCTTTGCTTCAGCTCATAGAGGTGGAAAAGGGAAAGACACCTCTATGCTTGCCCTCCCTGCCTTTCTGAAAGAAAACCAAATCCCCGTTTTTCCCTCAAAACACTTTGTTAATGAGATGCGAAAATATGCCAACATTCATGAGTTAATCATCAAGGGAAAACGCGTTGTCATTGCATTATTTGGTGGAAAAATCAAAGACTATATCGATGTCTTATCCCTCTATCAACGACGAGATAATACAGAATTTCTTGCCGGTTCTCTCCTCAGCCTCATCTTTCTAAAAAGCCAAAATCCAAGGCTTTCGTTTGGAGTCAACGAAGATTTATTTTTCAAAGACATCGGTCAAGATGAACTTAAGCACTTCAAGGCGCATTACATTCCAGAACGTGTTCATTTAGCCCAAGACCTTCTCCTCTCAAGAAATAATCAAACCGTAACCCAGTCTATCAACTCAAACACTAATGTTCATGATGATGTCCAAGGTATTGGTCCATTAACGGCTCGGACCTTTGGAGAAATCGTCAAAGGCGCACAACTCTTAATCGTTAATGGGTGTCCTTGCAACATCAATCGGTTTGACGAATTTGGTACACCATTCACTGATTTTCTCCGACAAATTCGAAAACAAAACGCTAACCTAACTATTTATGAATGTGGTGGGGATGCGATTACTGCTATCAAGTTCACCGAGGTTCGAACAGATGTCAGTTCAACCGCCGGAAAACTGGGTCTTCTTGCACCCATGATCGAAACTACTGAAGACTTGGAACGCTTTGCTCCTTCAGTAATCCCATTAATCTCAATCGATTGATAATCTATCAATTGAAGTGTACTTCAAAGGTATGATTTCTCTACTAGGTAATAGAGCGACCACAATGACCACAGAAAGTAGCATTAGGTGTTAATGGAGCTCCACAATGCCAACAAAAGCCCGTACGAACAGGTTCTGCTGGTGGAGCGCTATCTTTAGTCGATAGAGGATAAGTTGGGTTCATCGGTGTTTCTTGCTGTACTTCAGGAGGAGGCGCCCACATTGTTTCTTGGGTTCCACCTTTTCGCCGCTGAATTAGCCAACAGACAAAAAACACAATGATGAGTATCACTGCAGCGGCAATGATGAACCAGATAATCAGTCCAAATCCCGTAACAGCAAAAGAATAGTAAGCTCCACCGTTATCATCTGACACAGTTCGCCCGCCAGCATCAGTCACTGAAACAAAATATGTCACGGTTACACCAGGGAGAAAAGTTCCCATTGCACCTTGCCATTCGGTTCCATTGACAAAGACCATGTCAATATGGTACCACCGCGTATCTCCTTGGCGCTGAAAGAAAATAGTTGCATTAACAATCCACGTATCATCCGTAGCATCTAATCGGACAATCACTAAGTCGCCAAAACCAGGAATCTCAGGACTATGACTCACTCCACTAACGATTGGATCTTCTAAATCTACAACAAAATTCGAATGGATGGATAACCGGCGTCCAGAACCAGATAGTACCATAATAAGGGTTGCATTATGTGCACCTGATGTGAGCCCTGTGATATCTTGACTCGTTCCTAGCCCTGAGTATTCTAACACACCATCAATGTATAATTCATAATGGTCAATCCCAGGACCTGCAGCGCTACCAGTCCACTCTACGGTCATGTTCGGTGAAAGAATCGCACTACCATCTATGGGGTTTATGAATTCCATAAAGGCTCGGAGAACAGAAATATTGTATGATTGTCCAACAATATTCTCAATGACCATGGAAAACTGCCCTGTCGAAGAGACATAAGACTTGACCTCACCTAATCCAATATCGAAAGCCCCATCATCAACCTGTAAAGTGCCGGGATGCGAATCAATTACCTTGACAATGCCTTCTCCCGTGTCCAGAGCTTCATCAATATAGGTAAGGACAACCCCTTCACCACCAGCACCTGACCAGGGCAGCGAAGCGTCATAACCGATCTTTCGGCGAACCTCGATAAGAAAATATCGCTCTGAAGTGACATTGATTCGAACCAAATGTGTTCCCGAGGTACTCTGTTCAAGTGGATCGATTACTCCCGTGTAATCCGCGAGTACTTCAACAGTTGTGCTTGCATTGACCCATCCCAACTGGGATTTACACCATCCCATCATATGAGAAGGCTGATCACCTAAACCCATCGGTCCATTCCAGGACCCACTGGCCATCAATCCCCAATGACCAACATAGATATTCCCTGAGTACGAAGTATCATAGAGGTCTGGTAATCCCAGATCATGACCGAATTCGTGGGCGAGTACGCCTACAAAGGAGGGGTCACCAACCGTGCTCTCTTCAGGGCTTACTGATGCACGGCGAATATGGACGCCATCATCAGTAAGGATGTCAAAATTCCACCATTCACTAGACCAATAATCCTTCCAGTCATGACTCAATTCTTGTCCCTGCCCTGCATGAATGATAGTCACACCATCATAGTTACTAAAGTCAACAGATGGGTCAGCCAAAGCAATTGATTCAGACACTAAATCGAAATTCGGGTCGCTGGGGAAAGAAGTGCCGTCTACATAATATTCTCGATTATTTGAGAGGCTTAACCAGCTTGTCGCATCACCATTAACTTGAAGGTTTCCAAACGAAACCTCATCCATATAATCGTTCAAACCTGTAATTGCATTAGAACGGACCTGCGAAGAAGTGAACGTATGGGATTTGTCAGGGAATTCAACTAAAATGACAATTAGGCTCCGGGTTCCCGTCACCTGTTTTGTAGAATAAGAAACATCAGGTGGGGCCGGGCCATCAAGACCGATACGTGAAGCCATTGGCTGAGCAGATGCTAAGGGTTGCACCTGCGAAGTAATGTGTGAAGTGGTTCCCCAGACAAGGGGTGCTGCGCTTAATAATCCTAAAACGAGTATCAGCAGGAAGGCTGAAATGCGCGTTGGTATCTGGGTTCTATCATACTTCATCTAGAGTAACCTCTCAAACCTTCTTATCCATGTTCTGTAATTGAAAGTGTGCAATTTGCAGGTGAATAGTTCACCAATAATCTATGAAACCTCTTAAAAGCCCAGTCATAAACTTTCGGTTCTCTCTATTCCTAGATTTGGTTTTCTGGTTCCTCCGCAAAGAAAATCCCCTTAGGTGGTGGACTCAAACGAATGTTGGAAATCAATTTGCATAAAACTGGAAGCCTAAGGAGAATCTTTTTTCTTTGTGTGCGATTCGTAAATCATTTTTGCCAAGGTATTGAACGCTATGGACACATGATGCCCTGTTTTCGCTGAGGTCTCATGGTACTGAAACAGTCCAAGCTCTTTCGAAATACTTTCTGCTTGTGCACGTGTTATTTTTCGTTCGTTGTCCAAGTCCGCTTTGTTCCCAAGTAAAATGAGTAGGGGCTTTGGACCAACTGCTTCACGAAAGGCTTCAACCCATCGAGGAATTGTTTCTAAGGTTTGTGGACGGGTTAAATCGAAAACCAGAACGCCCCCAGACGCTCCTTGACAATAACGTGTACGGAGATCTCGGAAGATGTCTTGTCCCGCTAGATCCCAAATCAAGAGCTTAAACAAATGGGGATCGATCTTCGCATCATATGTGCTGATATCAATTCCAAGTGTACGATGATAATCGCGTTCAAACTTCCCAGTTACATATTTGTTAACCAGGCTCGTTTTTCCAACTGCAGCTTCTCCAAGTGTAACTAGCTTATATACGGCATTGAAGCGTTTTTCTTCATCAGGAACAGGGCTCACTTCTCAACCTCCATAGCACCAGAAAGGAAACCCGACCTAACTAAAACAAAGTTTCCTTGTAAGAGTTTTCGAATTGCCACCACAAAAAACTTCCGAAACACCCTAAGAAGTCAAAATTTGTTTCAGCTTTTGTTCATACTCCTCATACAACTCTAATAGGCGTTTTCCCAGCTCTGTCAGGGCTGTCCCTCCCCTTCCGTCACGATGCCCACGTCGCTTCTCTACAATTGGAGCGCCAAGCCGTTCCTCCACTTTTTGAAGGTAACCCCACGCAAACCGATAAGATGGCGATTCCATTTCTCCCAAAGCATCTTCGGGTAGCATTTTCAATGCCTGACTAATAGATCCCTTTTCTTGGATTCCTCGTAGCAGTAAAGCACCACCCCGGCCTAAAATCAAATCACCCTTCAACTCGAACCATAACTTTGCCTTCGGTTCAATCGCTCTAAGAAGCCTTTCATCTTTATCAGACATGGAACACACCCATTCTCTTATCTCGAATCTTCTGCAGGTTATAAGAGACGAATTCGGTGAAGCCTAATATTGTATGCGATACTTCAAATAACTACTACTTCATAAGTCCATAATGAACTAAGCACCTTCGCCTATAGCAATTTAGTTGATGCAATCCAGGTAATACATGATGTCTTCGTTTCAGCTATCACGAATAGTGGTCAACTCGGTCAATGCTATTCTCGGTGAAGACTACACCATACATTCCTTCGAAAAACTCCCCAGTCGACGGAATGAAGTCTACCTCATCACAGGGTCATCCCCAACTCAAAATATGCCTGATAAACTAGTCGTGAAATATTACCATCACCCAGGCATTGCTCTCGAAACATCGATGCTTATTGAAGCGAATAAACACCAGGTTCCGGTGCCTCATATCATAGGTTCAACTGCAGACGTCCTTTTGCTGGAATATATCAGTGCCCCAAATCTCTGTGATTTAATTACACTTTTTCCCGATCCGATTTATGGACACCTTTTAGGCTCTTGGCTGGCTCAATACCATGAAGCCTTTACTCGTGAAGATGATCTTGTTGTTGCGAAAGGCGATGCACGAATCCGAAATTATTTGGTTACCCCTCAATCACTGGTTGGGGTGGATTTCGAAGAGAGCCATGCTTCCTCCTACATTGAGGATCTCGCCACGGCCTGTGCGTCCATTCTCGACACCACGCCTCTTTTTACAACCAGCAAGTTACGCCTTTGTGCGGTGGCCATCAATCAGTATGCGGAGAAACGGAAAATTCGGGAGATTAGTGCACTTAAGACTGCGCTAAAAGCTCAAATGGTTCGCGTTCTCAAGGAAACAGCGATGAGACGAAGCAACCCCGCAGAACTTGAAGCATACACCACCCGCTTTCAGGAAGGCAACCTCACGTTTTAGATTCCTGCAACAAGTTGAACATTTGGTTCAGTGCATGATTCTTCAGTTTTTATTACTGTGTTTTCAAAGGAAATTAGACAAACATGAAACTTATTAAAAAAATCAAATAATTGTCGATTGACAATATTATTTCCTGCCAAAAGCCTTTAAGTCGGCTTTGAGAGTTGCGAATAACTCCTAACAGGAGTTAAATCATTAGAAACTTTAGGAGGCATATGAGTTATGGCAGACGAAGGAACAGCACAAATGTTAGTCAATATTGGCGCCTATCTCCAATTGATCTTCTTTATCATCTTCCTGGCTTATGGAATCTGGAGTGTAGTCTCTCTCCTTCCACTCATGGCTGATCCCATGTTCATGATCTTTGGGATTATCTTACTTGTGATGGCTAGTATCTATGTAGTCTTTGGTATCTTTGGACTTATCTTGTTCTTCCTTTGGTGGCGATGGCGCGCGGACATCCCTGGCCACAAGACCGGTCTCATTGTCACCGGTATCCTTGGCCTTTTCCTCGCTGGCGGTTTACCTGGCTTGCTCGTCCTCATTGGTGCCGCAGTTTACCCATCATAGGAAACGACCTTTTGCTAAGGCTTAAGGTCGCTTTCTCATTTTTTTTAGATTTGAGATATTCTAATGTCGTATTTAGCTTTAGCAAGACAATGCTAGGCATGAACCGTATTTTGTACCATTAACCTTTTTTTGGTTCTAATAAAGGAAAAGTCTTTAAGGTGGCTCTAGGAGAACGGACTTAACTCCATTCTATGGAGTCTCTTAGAAATTATCGGAGGTTTATGAGTTATGGCAGACGAAGGAACAGCAAGGACCCTAGTTTCTATAGGTGCCTGGCTTGCATTTATCTTCTGGCTAATTGGGATTATTGCACTTGCAGCCCTCGCGGTCCTATTTCTTCCTTTCTTCATGGGCGATATCTTACTTTGGCTCTTTGCCTTCGGAACAATCATGATTATCGTTTTGGTCTTTTCGATCTTTACGATTATCTTTTTCATCCTCTGGTTCCGATGGCGACATGACCCAAGTGCTCACAAGACTGGACTGATTATCACAGGAATCTTTGGGTTGTTCCTTGCATATGGTCTCCCAGGCCTCTTAGTCCTGATTGGTGGCGCTATTGCTCCATCAGAGACCGCCTAAACGACCAAAGCCATTGGCTTACTGGTCGTTCCTCTCCTTTTTTTAAGCAGAGACTATTCCCTAGCACAGATTATGGAATATGGAGGTTTAAAATTGGGGCGAGTGGCGGAACCTTTATGGTATATGGGTTCTGCAGTGAAGCAGTAATTGAAACTCTGTTTAACCTTGGAGGCCATGTCTGTTGGGTGTCAAACTAGCGCCCCTCATAACCCCTGAAATGTTAACTCTAGAAGAGTTAAGAGGGCGATCATTTGCTGTTGATGCTGCTAACCAGCTTCATCAATTTCTTGCTCTAATACGAACCCCTGATGGAATCCCGCTCAAAGATCGGGAAGGACGCGTTACCTCCCATCTTGTTGGTTTGCTATATCGGACGACACGACTAATTACGGAGTATGATATGAAGCTCATCTTTGTTTTTGACGGAAAACCCCCGGATTTAAAATCCGATGAGATTACCAAGCGGCGGGAGCAACGGAAGCGAGCTGAAAGGGAGTATAAAGAAGCAGTGGCAAAAGGTGATATGAAAACAGCCTGGTCCAAGGCAGTGGGAACTGGACGTCTAACTCGTTCAATGGCTGAAGAAGCTCAACAAGTACTTGGCTTCTTAGGTATCCCTTATGTTCAAGCACCAGGAGAAGGTGAAGCTCAAGCCGCATATATGGTTCAGCGTGGTGATGCTTGGGCCACTGCCAGCCGAGATTATGATACACTTCTTTTTGGAACGCCCCGCTTACTCCGCTATCTAACCCTGACAGGACGAAAACGACTTCCTAGCAAGGGGACTAGTGTGCCTCTTGAGCCTGAACTTATCGATCTGCACAAAGTCTTAGCTGATAATGGGATTAACCGAGAACAACTCGTGGATATGGCTCTTCTCATCGGTACTGATTTCAATGAAGGCGTTCCTCAAGTGGGGCCAAAAACAGCCTTAAAGCTTATCAAAGAAAATAACAGTCTAGACAATTTACCAAGTAAAATCCTTGAACAACTCCCACCAAACTACCATAAGATTCGACGCATCTTCCTCGATCACCCTATAACCGATGAGTACGATATCACCCCCAAACCCATCGATAAAGAAGGATTAATCACCTTCCTCTGTCAAGAACGTGGATTCTCAGAAACCCGGGTTACCAATGTCGTAGACCGCCTGATCAAAGCCAAGCAGGGACAGCGACAGCAAAGCCTAGATAGTTGGACGCACGGCTAGCAGCATTACATCATCAGAATTTTTGACCAAAATGCGGCAAGTTGCTCTCGCCTCTCATACGTCATCAAAGCATAATTTGCAAGTTGCCGTGTGCCTCGTTGTAGGTGTTCCGAACTAAAGGGGCGTTTCACCCAATTCACTCGTTGGGCAATCTCGTCCAATTGTCGTTGGAAGGGGCGGTTAGATCGAATTTCTGTTCGCATCAACTGAATTAGTTGTTCTCCGAAGACCTCGTCATTCAAGCTCACTTTGGATCGAGCTCCCATTATCCTTTCTATCTTAAGGGGCGGAATCACGCCATATTTACCCTCACCCTGTCCGAGCTTCACAACAAAAATCGGCACGACCACCTGCATGAGCGGCAAGTACCCTTGCAATGTGTCAGCAGGTGCACTAATTGCCTCAAAGCGTCGATGTTCCTGCTCAACGCGATTCTTTAACTTCTGTATGGAACCCTTGACCGCGGCGTGTAACTTGATGATTGCCTCACGAATCATATTCAACTCGGATAACTGGGCGGTCTCTGCCACATCGGGTGGTGTGGATTCAGAATATACTAAGGTGCCACTGGGGAACGGAGGCGGAATTGAAGGCTGGTCAGGTTCAAGCCGTGATTGTTCTTGACTCCACTGATGTCGAGTTCGAGCATCCCGTAATTCTTCGGTTTTTTCATCCAGTTCCGTAAGAGCTTGTTGAATTGAAAGCTGAAAAACACTCGCTGTATTTTCTAGCTCAATTAGCCGTGTTTTCACATTTGCGATATGCCATTCCACTTCTGTCGGTTTTGCTTTGATTGAGCTCACAAGACGGCGACATTGTTCTGTAGACAATCCTAGTGTATTAGCTAACCGACTAACTACTTCAGCGAGTTCACTAGAAATTCGTTCTTTCTCCTTATCCAATTCGACAGTCGGTTCATCCGCAAAAAAGGAAGGCTGTGACTCACTTTCAATCTGCCGGGCTTCCCACCGTAGAGATGCGCCATGCGACATTCGATCCCGACGGGCATCCAGAAGACGAATATTCTCCTCAACAAATTCGTCAACAAGACTTTCTGTCTGACTGAGTTGCGCAAGATTCGAATCGAGACGTGCCCGTTCATTTCTGAACAAAATTCCCACATCATGGATTTCCTTCGTTGATAGTCGGGAAGGTAAACAGACCTCATCTCCAGGGGGTGGAATTCCTGTATCTACAAGGACGCGAAGCGGATCAATTATTGTGGGTAACATGGCATTTCGAATAACGATTAACTCCGTAGACGGTGTCTCAAACTCTTGGATGAATTCCCCTAAGAGCTTAGGTACCAGCTCTATCCTTTCGACATTTCGCAGGTCAGCTCGCATTTGAACTAGAGAGGGGATCAAAGAATGGCGGACTGAGATAGTTGGCTCACCTACGCCACTAATAACTAAACTGCGACCGGGTAGTGCATGGACCAAAAAAAAGGGCAGATAAACTTGAGAGAAATAGGAACAAGGGGTAGGATCTCGAATCTGTTTGTGTAAGAACATTAATGCTGAAACAAAATCTGCTTCGGGTGTTGAGGAAAAGCCATCTTTCGTGGCTTCGGAGGGACCCTGAATGAATGCCGCAACCTTCGTTATTGCCACGCTACCACCCGACCCGCATACAGGATGATACACTTGCCGCGTCATTGACACAACGAAGGGGCGAAGTATAATCTTTTTGGCTAAGGTTTATCCCATGGATAGATTATACATTTCTTTGGAAATGAACATCAATGACCCGACAAATCATTGTTATTGGATGTGGTACAGCTGGAGCTGCTGCTACCTTGATGGCACGAAAGACTAGCCGAGATGCTGCGATCACGATTCTCCAGGATGAATCTTTTCCCGAATATAGTCGGTGTGGGCTTCCCTATACTGTGAATCGTGTGATTCCCAAAACTGAGGATGTTATCATCCATCCGGAAGCCTTCTACACTGGTAATTTGGTAAGAGCTGATTTACGGCTGAATGCCAAGGTTTCGAAGTTAGATCCGAAAAAGAAAGTTGTAACGGTTGCATTTCAAGATGGATCCACTGACTCATTGTCATTTGATGCGTTAGTATTGGCGACTGGGGCGCGAACTAGTACACCTCCCATTGAGGGGCTGGATGCTCCTCATGTGTATCGATTACACACGTTTGAGGATGCTAAGAAACTCCAAGCCGTGGCAAAGAAGGGAAAAACAGCAGCGATAATTGGTGCTGGTCTTGTGGGACTTGAAACCGCTGAAGCCTTACACACCTTGGGTCTGAAAATTACTGTGATAGAATTTCTTCCACAAGTTCTTCCTGCCATGGTCGATGATGAAATTGGTGCGCTGGTTCAAGAACGAATAGAAGCCGAAGGAGTAGCGGTCAAACTTGGAACAGCAGCAAAACAAGTTACCAAAACCCATGTCCGCATCACGAATCGTGAAACAAACACTGACGAAAAAATCCCCGCTGAAATTGTCGTGGTTGCTACAGGTGTTCGAGCTAATACCGTGCTTGCTCAAGAGGCTGGCATCCAGCTTGGGGAACGTGGTGGAATCCTTGTAAACAATCGTATGCAAACGAATTTTTCTTATATTTATGCTGCAGGCGATTGTGCGGAACATCTTGATCTAGTCACTGGTCAAACTGTTGTTTCTGGATTGGGGAGTATTGCCCTGCGTCAAGGTGAAGTTGCAGGAGTCAATGCAGCAGGAGGGAGGGCTGAATTAGAGGGGGTGGTGCTTGCACGAACAACGCATCTCTTTGGTTTAGAAGTTGCTGCAGTGGGACCAACTCGTGTAGCGGCAGAAAGAGCAAGACTTCCTATACTTGCAGGGAAATTTAGGGGAAGCCGAACAGCCGAATACTATCCAAGCGAAGAAGAGGTCACTGTCAAACTGTTAGCCAATAAGGAAAATGGGCATTTAATTGGGGGGCAAGTCATCGGTCCATGTGCCCATCAACGGGCAAACGTGTTAAGTGCCGCCTTATCAGCGAAAATGACTATTCGAGAAGTCGCTGATTTAGAAACCTGTTATGCCCCACCAGTAGCTCCCATCCGTGAACCTTTTGCTATGGCTGCACAGATACTGGCCCTCCGTTATGAGCGAATGAAACAGAAAAAAGGTTAGATGCTCAAATCCCTTCAAATCGATCATTGTACGCAAATATAGTGGACAGAACATGATATACAGGGGTCATAGGCTCGAACGAGCATGTTTAATTGCAATTCACATTCTTCTCGTGATTTCCCTTTGAGTTGAGGCAACATAGCCTTGACATCAGCTTCGATATTGGTATAGTTCATCGCTGTCGGGGTGATAACATTTGCACCGATGACTTTTCCTTTCTCATCGACGGAATACTCGTGAATCAGTAAGCCGCGAGGCGCTTCAACTGCAGCAGCACTGGAACCAGTCCTGACTTTGTAATCCACCGTTCCTGGTTTCAGTGGACGATTAGAAAGTGAGTCGATAATGGAGCTTGCATATTCTAAGTAGTGCAGGTACTCAATAGCCTGTGCGAGATTATTATGAAATACATCGTAGCTTGGAACTTTGAATCCGATTTGGTATATCATCGCCGTAGCTTCATCGAGAAGTTGATTGGCTGCAACGTTTAATCGAGGTAAGGCTCCAACAAAATAGGGTTTACCTTGGATTGCACTGAATTTCGCATGGGCATAGGGAACATTGCGTTCAGTAATAAGGGCTGCATACTCCGCCTCAGCAACTTCCACTCCTGTATCCATCGCAAGGTTTCCATTATGGATCGGAAATTCGTTTGGATGTTTTAATGCCAAGTACTGGCTTCGATGAATGAGCTGCGGTTCCGAAAATGATGCCATCAATTCGATTTGCGCTTTTGCATCAGGAATTGCCTCTTGCAACCGTTGACGCATTGCTGCTAGCTGGGTTTGGCTAGGTACATGCGTGAATCCGCCAATTATGGCACACAGGGCATGTGTGTGGCGGCCACCAATCAACGCCATCAGATCATTCCCAAGTTTCTTTAATTTCAGAGCGCGACTTATTTCGTTTTGATATTTCGGAAGAAGTTCAACTACATTTCGAGCTCCCAAGTAGTCGGGTAGTGCTAAGAAGTTGATATGAAGTGCATGGCTTTCAAGCATATCGCCAATCAGCATGAGTTTCCGAAGAGCAATGGTTTCTTCAGAGGGCTCAATCTGCATCGCTGCTTCAACACCTCTAAGAGCTGCAACCGCATGGGATTGGCTGCATATACCACAGATACGGGACATGATATGAGAGACTTCATCATAGGTATGACCCCGCAAAAAGGATTCAAAGAGGCGGGTTCCCTCAGTGACCTGCATTTCAATTCGTGGCGGTTTTCCCTTCTGAGTCTCAACCAAGAGATTTCCATGTCCCTCAACACGGGCGAGATATTTGATCTCAAAGGTTACTTTAGCCATTCAATATTCAACCTCTTTCGCAGTTCTTTGACAAAATCCTGGGAAGCCGCATTAAACATTCGGAACTTTCGAACTACTGTTTCAAAGCTGGCCCCCTTAGCAGAGAACATGTCGATTTCTGAATCTACATTAGCCTGAGGTACAGGACCCCAACATCCTTCACAGGGGAAATTAACGCTCGGACAAAGAGCACCACACCCTGCACGCGTTATAGGTCCTAGGCAGAGTTTGCCCTCCTTCATTAAGCATTCGTTTTCTTTCAAGCGACACTCAACACAAACGGCATAATTCTTTTGAAGTGGCTCTCCACCTGTTAGCAAAGCGCTGACCATCTCGATGAACTCGCCTCCATTTATGGGGCAGCCTTGCAGCTCATAATCAATTTTCACATATTCTTTTAATGACAAGATGTTGGGCAGAGTCTTTACATGAGAGGCATCTGTATAGACGTTTTGTTTAAGTTCCTCAATATTATGACCATTTCGAATTGCGTTTACGCCACCTGTTGTCGCACATGCTCCCATGGCAACGAGTACTTTGGATTTTTCACGGAGCTCCTTGAGTTTTGCTAGTTCATCCTCATTGGTCACTGATCCTTCAACAAAACAAACATCATATGGACCAGGGTGAGTTGCGGAGCTGCCCATCCGAAATTGGACTAGATTAATTGCCCCAAGAATATCAAACAATCGCTCTTCTTGATTGAGAATTTCGAGCTGACAGCCAGCACAACAGGTCAGTCCAAATAGTGCAACTATTGGTTTCTCAGTGTTATCTGACATACCTCTCACCTTGACCCCTCTAGACAGCCCCTCGTAGATTCTTTGCTTCGTCATATCGGAAGACTGGTCCATCTTGGCATACGAATTTAGTTCCAACAATGCAATGGCTACAGTGTCCGACACCACATTTCATTCGACGCTCTAAAGAAAGGTAGATTTGATCATCGGTGAAGTGCAAATTATGAAGATCCCGTATCACAAACCGGTACATAATAGGTGGACCACAAACACAGGCGATGGCATTTTTGGCAGAAATTGTCAATCTGTCGAAAAGCGTGGTAACAACTCCGATGTTGCCAGCCCAGCAGTGTTCATCATCTCGATCAACAGTGGCAACATACTCCACATCTCGTCGATTTCCCCACAAGTAGAGCTCATCTTTATACAATAGCTCATCAGGACAACGGGCTCCAAAAAGTATTTGTAGTTTCCCAAAATTGTCTCGGTTCTCAAGCACCTCTAAAATCACCGGACGTAAGGGAACAAGGCCCATTCCACCAGCGATAAGCACGACATCTTTACCTAATAACTCATTCATTGGCCAGCCATTGCCATAAGGCCCCCGTAATCCTACATGTGACCCAACCGAGAGTTTATCAAGAGCATTTGTGAGATGACCAACTTTCCTGATTGTTAATTGAATATCAGTCGTTTTACTCGGTGATGAACAAATACCAAAGGGCGCTTCACCAAACCCAAACACCGATAGTAGCATATATTGACCAGCATTGAAAGAAAATTCCCCTTGCTGCTTATCGTCAATGTATCTGAAGGTATACAATTTGGTATCGGATGTTTGCTCTTCAGTCTGTTTTAACTCAGCCAAATTATATTGGTACGGGTTTTCTAAGGATTTTGCGGATGTTGGAATAGGCATCTAGTTTCCTCCTTTTTGAATATCAGTTAGTATTTCGGTCATATCAATATCAGCCGGGCAGGTGCGTGTGCATCTTCCGCAACCGACACAACCGATTTGGTTAATTTGCTCAGGTTCCGTGCGAAACTTATGATAAATCCGAAATCGCACACGAGAAGGTAAGGTCGGTCGGAAATTGTGATCTCCAGCGACTAAGGCAAAATCGACTAGCTGACAAGAATCCCAGGTTCGAACCCTTGCCCCGTCCCTAAGGTTGAGGTCAACTTCATCATGGACATCAAAGCAAAAACAAGTTGGGCAGACCATAGTGCAGGAACCACAACCAAAACATCGGCGTCCATAGCGCGTCCACATCTCACGTTCATAACTGGCATCTATCTGGTCAGGCAGTTTGTTGAAATTTTGGATAGGGTTAGGAAAGCGAGCCTCACGGTCCTTCAAAGACTTACTGATTTCTTTTTCTTGGGCTGACTGGGTCTTCAAGAAGAGGTCTTTTGCATACTCAATTAGTCTATGACCAATTTCAGTGTGAACTGCAAAATGAAATGCTTCCCTCATTGGTGTAATCATCATGTCGGCACAATCTGCTGAGGTGAGCGTACCAGCAGAGAGGCAGAATGAATCCTTACATGGCGTCATACAATTCAAACCAAAGATAATGCCCTTTTCGCGGCGTTTTGCGCGATATGGGTCAGGGTAAATTAGTGTTAGAATTGCGTCATGGAAACTGATTGCGGCTAAATCACAGGAATGAATACCAAAAACCAGGAATTGTTTTCCATTCCATTCAGCTTTGTCTGGTGATTCCTGCAGGGTATCATGAATTTCAAGCTTCGGGCTACGTGTAAAAGTAAAGGTTTCTTGCTTCGGTGGGTAGAAATACTTCTTGGGTGGTAAAATCGTCGTGTCATAATCAAGTCGGATTTGGTCACCTTCAGTGATACAATCGAACTTGAATTGAGACCGAGTTGCCACTGGGCCATAAATGGTGAGAATTTTTGATAGTTTTTTCACAAAAGCAGGGAGGTCTGATTTTTTTAGAAGATAATTACCATAATTTGATTTGAATGACATCAATCTCACCTAGACCTGCGATGTAAAGTGCTCCACAAGTTCATTCCGTAACAGCGTCGAAGTGCTAAAATGTCTAATGGTAATTCAACATGGCTGCTTTTTTCCCTTTTGAACATGCTACGAAGACACTTCTATTCTGTTTATAAGGGAAACCCAAGAGGGTAAGGAATAATTAGGAGTTCTTCAGAGAGGAAGACCAGTGAAGGTTTCTTCACTTAATTGCGGGGTTATTCCATGGAGGCAAATGGACAGCACGAGTCAGAACCAAACACAAAACCAAGTTTAGCCGATCTATTGCATATTACTCAAGCTGCGGTTAGCTTATATTATGAGTTAGCAGCCGCGCCAAATCCTTATCAAAAGGCTGAGATTGCAGAGCAATATGGATTCTCGGCAAAGAAGGTAGAGCAATGCCTCTCGGAGTTACAGACTTGTGGATTAGTGCGCAGGAATCCCGACGATACCTACGAAGCGGTAGCTCCTATCGAAGCGGTAATGATCGCACTCACCCGAGTTCGAAATCTCCTTCGGCAGCTCCAAACAGACTTTCCTGACCGAGTAGAATCAGGTATTCCAAGAATCGATACAAAGGTTAAGAATGATGTAGACCGCCTTCCTTATCAGCTTGAAACCCTACGAACTAATATCGACCAATCATTGGACACTGCCTTTGAAAGATTTCGTGGAAAAGTCCATGTTATTCAAACTGCTCCCTCTTTTGAAGGATTTGCTAAAAACTTACAAGTACAGCTTCTTGCTGAAGTAGATGAGCGGATGATGGAAACACGGAATCAACTCAATGATTTCGAATCCATCGACATGTTCATCAATGTACTCAACAAATTAAAAAATGATGTTTTTGACATCGTCAATATATCCCTCTCTGATATGCGGGAACAATCCTTCCGGCTTCACGAACTTGAGGAATTTCGCGAAACCCTTGCTGAACTCTGGAATGTTACTCCATCCATTGTTGAGGAGCACCTAGCAGACTTCGAACAGGAAATGAGCGCCCTCGAGGCCTCTTTAGGGGATCTCATGGAAACGAAATATCGCCTAGGGGCTTTCAAAGGCGTTATCGAGAATTTTGCTCAGGATCATATCATGACGGCTGTCAAACATCTTAAGTCAAATTTCCAGCTTTCGTTAACTGAAGCAATTCAAAACCTTTTGCAAGAAGCCCAAGAGCGCTTTGAAGAAGTAGCAAAGGCGGCTCATCAAGAATTCAACAAGCTTCGTGAACAACTTGCTGAATGGGTCCAAAATGCCTTGGACCTGGCCTTTAACGAAGTGATTCAACGCAATCAAAAAGCTTCAACTGAACTTGCTGATCGTTTAGCAGAGCTTACTCTTACCTTCCAACAACTTTTTGCCGCAGGGCTCGAAGACTCGGTAAAAAGAGTCAGTTTACAAGCTCAAGAATTAGATGCCCAGCTAGCCCAAGTGCCTGATATACTCGACCAAATCCGTAACCAAGAGTTTTCTCCTCAGTTGGATCAGATGGTTGCTCAAAGTGAACGTCATCTAACAAAAATCACTCATGATATTCCTAAAGCCTTTACAGAGTGGAGGAATGAGTACATTCGAGTGACCAACGCCCAGATAACATCTCTATTACAGGAAGCGGAAGGTCATGTGACTCTGGCCACCCAAAGTGTGAATCAGTTCTGGCGTCGGTCAAAGGAAACAGAGCCCACAACTTTTGATCTGTACCAGTTTGTGATTGGTGAAAAAGCCTTTCAATCCCATATGGCGAGTCATATAGCTCGAGCAAGAAGTCAGCTTTTCATTATTCTTCCCCGCGCAATTCGCCTCAAAGTAAAGCTTTTACGAATGATTCCTCGGGAGGTCCGTGTCCGAATTGTAGTCGCTGACACACCTACAACAAAAACCGTTCAAAGCCTCCAGCGTATCGCAGATAAAAATTCGAATTTTCAAATCCGTCATGATCCCCGCGGAGATATTTGGGGAATCATTCGTGATTCCGAACACATAATTTTAGGAAACACAACTAGGAGTGTATCTAATGTCATTGGTATCTCCTCAAGTCATGAAGATCATATCGAATTACTTCGCACAGTCATGGAAACCCGATGGCTTCACGCACGCAGCTTACCCATGAAATAGGATAGCGTAACCGACGAGCTTTTAATAAGAAGACAATACGAGTTGTCTCAGCCTCCAAATAGGTTGAGGGTCGGTGAAACAGCCCATGATTCTACGTAACATCCTCGAGGAAATCGATGCTCAATTTAGTAACACACTTTCTCAATTACAAACTTTCCTTCAACAACCTAGTATCAGCGGCACTGGAGCTGGCATCAACAAAACCGCATATCGCGTCTTTACTAAACTTCAAGCCCTTAACTTTGATACAGAACTCATTAGCACACCAAGTAATCCCATTGTGTATGCCCGTCAGTTTTTGGCTGGAAAGAAAGCTCCTACCCTGCTAATTCATACATCATTCGATGTCATGGCTACTGAGAATGAAGCTTGGTGGTCTGTTCCTCCCTTTGCAGCTGTGATTACAGACCATCCTCGGTTTGGACCCAGCCTCATCGCAAGGGGTGCTTATACCCAGAAAGCCACCTTAATGGTGCTGCTTGAAACTCTTTCAATTATTCAAAATGCTGGGGAACAACTTCCAGTCAATCTTATTATTGTTGTTGATAGTGAAGAAGAAAGTGGCAGCTCCAGTCTTCCACAATTTGTAGAAAATAATAAAAAAGAATTAGACAAAGCCGATGCCGTCTATTATCCTTTTTTCGCTACAGACCGACGTGGGATTGCTCGGTTATTCTTAGGCACAAAGGGAATTATATTTCTTCGACTCCATTGTCAGGGTCCTTCAACACGAGACCTACATTCAGCTGAAGTTGGTTGGATGCGAAATCCAGCTCATATACTTGCAAAAACCCTATCACAGCTAGTCGATATTCACGGTCATCCTCTAATTCCAGGTTTGCTTGATGATGTCCAACCGCCAACAAAAGATGATGAACGCCTTATCACACTTCTGGCTGAATCCTTTGACCCTGGAATAGCTGCTCTCCAATTAGACGCTCGTAATCTCACAATTGAGGCAGACTCAATGGAGGACCTGTTACGTCGATTCCTCTTTGAACCTACTGTCAACATTTCTGGAATTCAAACTGGATATGTCGGTGATTCCTTCAAAACGATTCTACCTCGTGAAGCTTCTGCGCACGTAGATATTCGTTTGACTCCAAATGAGGATCCCAATCAAGTCCTACAAATCGTGAAAGATTATATTGCAAGTCTAGGACTCGCAGAATTTGTGGAAGTTGAGCTTGGATATATGATGAAATGGGCTAAAACATCAGACAATACCCATATCGTTAGGGCACTCATGCGGTCATATTATGAGGTGGGAATTGATAATGTGGAGGTTTGGCCAATGTTTCCATCTAGCGTACCTCTTTACGTTTATGCTGATCCTCCTCTGAAGAAGCCATTTGTCATTGGTGGTTTAGGGCATGGAGGTCACGCTCATGGCCGAGATGAATATGTGGTAGTAGAAGGAATCCGCCATTTCCAAAAAGGATTCACTCATTTCCTTCATGAATTCAGTCAGCTGCCCAGCCGTTTATCTGGCGAGAAAGCATGACGCTTCGAGTCGAACTTCTAATCATAGGAAACGAAATCCTCTCTGGTCATACTCTAGACACCAACTCTCAATGGCTCGCCCAACGTCTTCTCGAATTACACCTACCCGTTCAGCAAATGCAAGTCATTGAGGACAATGTTGATATTATCGCAGATGCCATTCGCGCCAGTCTTGAACGACAAACAAAGCTCCTAATAACAAGTGGCGGTCTTGGACCCACCTTTGATGACTTAACCGCATCAGGTCTTTCGATTGCTTTAGGTGTTCCACTTCAGCTTCATCCCCGCGCCTTAATTATGGTGACCAACCGATATAACGCACTCAAAGCTCAGGAGCTTGTGGAATCCAGTGCCCTCACGCCTGCCCGTAAGAAAATGGCTAATCTTCCCCAAGGCGCAGAACCACTACCTAACAGTGTCGGGACCGCCCCCGGCATTCATATTCAACAGAACGATGTTCGTATCTATTGTCTTCCAGGTATTCCACAAGAGCTCTATGCCATCTTCATGGAAGCCATTGCTCCACAACTTGCCCACCTCACCAATAAAGTTGTAATCCAAAAGACCATTCAAGTGCCCATTCTCGATGAATCAGTACTTGCTCCCATACTCAATGTGGTTTTAGAAGAGAGCCAGGATGTTTATCTAAAATCACTTCCCCGCCCTTATCAAAGCCATTTTCCTCTTCGTGTTTCAATAACTGCAACAGCTCCTACAAAATCTCAAGCCACTTCTCTTCTGACAACAACCATCAAAAAACTCCAAAAACTCGCCTACCATCATCGACAGACCGAGCTTACACTAGATGGCTAATCTTAATCTTTACGTTAAACAGCTACCCTGAAAGAATTAGTGGGTGACTAATCGTCTCCCAGTTCTATACCCAGCACTTCATCCAGTTTGTGATGTGTCTTCTTCTCCATCTGCTCAAGAGCTGTTACAAGGAAATCTTTGACAGACCGATTACTGTCAGGATGTTCTGCTTTCCATGCAAGGAATGACGCCACAAGTTCAAGTGCATCAATTACTCCACGTAAATAACGTGGATCAAGATTGTCGGATGGGATTGACATTAATGCTTCACCTAGAGAGAATTATAGTCAGTAACAGGACTTTGGATTCTTAAATTTAAAGCTTCTCCCTGTTAACCTTCCTTTTTTCGCAGCATTTCTTCGCCTTTAGAGGTAGTTTTCGAATTCCTTGATAGCCAAAAACTAGCTTCCAATTCATCGGACTACTTAAAAGCAGTCATAGGAAAACACCTACTTGAGGAGTCCTTCTCCAAAAGGAGCATGCACGAAAGGGGAATCACATCCATGCTCGATGAAAAAGATAAAAAGATCCTACGGGAACTTGAGCGTGATTGCCGGCAACGCACAAACGCCATAGCGAACGCAACTGATATCCCCGTAACCACCGTTCATAATCGTATCAAAAAACTCACCAGCTCAGGACACATCAGCTCATTTCGTGCAATCTTGAATCCGGAGAAACTTGACAAACCCCTCGTTTCTTTTGTTTTTGTGTCAATTAATCGGAACTCTCTCGAATCCTCTGAACCGAAAAGCGATCGTGAGTTAATCGCAAAGATCGCCTCTCACCCAGCGATTCTTGAAGCCCATACAGTTACTGGCGATTGGGACCTCCTACTAAAAATACGGGCTAAGGATATCGGTGAACTTGAAGCGATAATTAATTCCGAGTTACGTGAACCAAAATTAATTGAACGTGCTCAAACCATCTGTGCTATGGCTACATACAAAGAATCCACGAATCTCTTATACAATGGCTCTTAATCCTTCATTTATTATGACACACCTTGTTCTAGCTTCCGACTCACCACGCCGAGTGTCCTTACTAGCAAAGCTTGGTCTCCATTTTGATATAATCGCCCCTCAAATCACCGAGAGGATTCTCACCGCAGGTACAGACAATCAAATTGTCCAAACTGTCCGCGATAATGCGCTACAAAAAGCCCTTAGTGCAGTTTCTTTGCTTGAAGCAGGGCTAGTGATTAGCGGTGATACGCTGGTTATCACCGACAAGAACAAGGTTCTGGGAAAACCAATAACCCCTGATGAGGCATTCTCTATGCTCAACGAGCTTGTTGGTAGAACACACAGGGTTATTAGCGCCGTTGCCGTCATCGCGGTAGAATCTCAGGAAAGGAAAGTCGGTCATGAGTGGTCGAAGGTGACATTCCGACCAGCTACCGGTGACGAGCTCCAAGAATACATCTTAACTAACGAGCCAATCGGGAAGGCTGGTGGGTATGCCATCCAAGAGAAAGGCGGCCGCTTCATCGAATCAATCGAAGGGAGCTACACGGCGGTCATCGGACTTCCTATTGAATTGGTCGTCCAGTTTCTCCAACATTTCGGAGTTCAACCACACTATGACCCCAAGCTGTTTACTCCTCCGAAACAAAACTCGATGCAAAGAGATGCGCCACACGAATCGGTTCAGGAATTCGACTCCGAGTCGCAGTATTTTGAATAACCTCCACAGCCTGGTCAAACGGGAGTCCTTGCCACTGCATATACACTGGCCCTCGACCCGGTCGCGATACAACTTCTCGAATTGGACCTGATGCCTCAAGCGATGAAAATCTCTCTTCCCAGCCTGATGGGTCAATTTGTTGAAGTGCTTTTTTCACCTGCTGCATATTAGGTTTAGAATCTGAAACCGCGATAACTGGTAAATTCGTTCCTTCAAACAACTCTCGCAAATTAAGCACATTAACTCCACCAAATATTGTATCACGGGTCATCACTAAGCGTAGTTGTCCATAATGCGGTGAAGCTGTGATCATATTGGTGAGTTGGCTAGTGACATCTTTACCATCAACACGAATTGGAATTTGAACACAACCCTCCAGATAGTCTCCCCCGCGGAAGATTACCCCAACCAATCTTGTCCAGTCATCCTGACCGCGGATAAAACGGGCATCGTCCACTCCCAAAATCCGTATCTCACGCTTGATTTTTCGTAGTTCCATGATACACACCCATTATTGATACCGAGTTCCACCTTCTCTCTTTACTTTACTGTTGGCTAAATTTAAAAAATGAAATACTCAAATCTGCGCCGTTTACTATCAGTGAAAACGAATGCATATCGCGATTTGAAATTTGAATAGGAAAAGTTATCATAAACAGGTTAGCTTGGAGGGAACCTAATTGTTCATAAGTTATCGTTACCCTCTGCTGTGGGATTGGTCTTATAATCGCTGCTGTAATCACAGCCACTTTCAATGCAAAACTTGGTAGCATCATCACTTTCATCTTCGCAATTCCCGTCTTCCTGCTGTTTTACTGGTCGATGTTCCAACCCATATACCCGGTCTTCTTACAGGGTGCAGGGGCTGCTTTCGCTACTGCAGGTGGGACCCTCGTCCTTTTTTCTGTCCTCTTCCCGTACCGACAGCCAATTGCAGCGGAGCAGGTCATTAGTCAATGAAATTCTGAAACATCGATGTTGTTTTCTGGTTTCTTGGTGTAGCTAATTCCATGGGATACTGAGCGATAGCTTCTGATTATTCTCACAGAGTAACAGCACCATTTGCCACAAAATCTGGTATTTTTGGTGTCTTGAATTTTTAAATTATCATGAGATTTCAACTCACCACTATTAAGTGGTAAAATCCAGAGCAAAAAGTGAAGTATTTTTACGTTTCACGTCAAAAAAGCGAAGACCTAAATATGCCCCGATTCTTCAAGGCGGAAGAGACTGGCGAGTTACCATGGGACCTCCAAAGCAATCCGAATTCATTGAAGACACCATTGAAGTACCCGTAAATCGTACACGGAAACTCTCCAACAAGCTCGCAGCACTTCCCGAATCTGATCTTATCCTCTTACGCCGCATCTACAAGTCTCCCAATGATGCGGAAGCAAAACAAGTCATCTCTTCAGCTCTACTTGATGAGTATTCCATTCATGAATTGCGTCTTGCTCTCGCCGTCCTTGATGGCGTCCATAAGCTTCCTCTCAGTGAAAAACCACTAGGATTTGAGCATGCCAAACCTTGGAAACCCGCGCAAGAGACGACATCTCTTCCCCCCCAACGGTTCTTATCTTCAACCGATGAATCCCCTCCTCTCCCCTCCGCTAAAGCAGCCCATGAAATCAGTGACATTCTCACAAGCATTCCAATGGACGATTTCCTATGGCTTCTCGATCATTACAATGACCTACAAGATTTACGCTCTCGTTTGATAATTATCAAGAACCGACTTTACCGGTATCCATGGGAAGACCTTGCAGCAACCATCGCCGCACTCAGACGCACATTGCCTAAAAATGAATCTGAATAACTGAAAATCGGTTTTTCTTAATGGTACGACCCCAACGGGAACAGCTTTATCCGACCATTTCCCTATCCTCGCCTGCGTGTGGAGGGACTCGTTAATGTTTAATAGGAATCGTCCTCCTTATGTAACTTCCAAACGGGTCAAGGTGTCCCGGGCTAGAATCCTTTCTGATAAATTATCGGTTCTCGGGATTGATGAACTTCGCCTTTTACGTAAGTTCAGTAAATATCCCAAAGAACCCGGAATCCAACAGATTTTGGCAAAACCTATAATGGCACACTACACGATACAAGAGCTCCGTGTGGCATTTGCTATGCTTAGTGGTACTGGTGGTGTTCCCTCACCTGAACCATTATCGGCTCCTGGAACAGTACAACTTGGGCCGCATGCCCATGAGCATTCTTCTCTTGCCTCACTTAGCATGATAGGTAACCAAAATACTCCTCTTCCCTCCCGATATTCCCCAGAAATTGCTAAGACACTTCAAAGCATGTCCGAAGATGAGCTTCTTCATCTGGCACGAAATGTTGGCAATCCCAGTGATCCACGAAGTCGGTTTCTGATAATTCGCTACCACCTCTATAAATTCCGACCCGAAGATATCGCCTCGACTATGGCAACTCTTCTGCGCCTTCGCAGACAGGAATCGCGGCCCAGACAAAAACGCCGTCCAGAGCTAAGGTCGGTTTCCTCACCAAGATTTCACTAATTAAACGCTCAGAATAAGAAAGCACTTTTAACCCACCATTTTATGAGAGCCACACATCACAACCCCGAGGTGGCATACCTTGGAAACCGAACGCTGTGCTGAACCTAATCCTTATGAAATTGCCAAACAACAACTCGAAATTGTTGCCAAAAAAATGAACCTTAATCCCGACATCCTTGAACTCCTCAAAAACCCCAAACGTGCCCTTATCGTCTCCTTACCTGTCAGAATGGACAATGGGCGTATTAGAGTCTTTGAAGGCATGCGCGTTCAACATTGGGACGCTTTTGGTCCCTTCAAAGGCGGTATCCGCTATCACCCACGCGTGTGCCTGGATGAAGTAAAGGCTTTATCCATTTGGATGTCAATTAAGACAGCAGTTGTTGGTGTTCCCTATGGAGGGGCAAAGGGTGGAATTGTGTGTAACCCGAAGGAAATGAGTGATAATGAATTAGAACACCTCACTCGCCGCTTTACTCACGAAATCTTGGATATTATCGGTCCCTACCGGGATGTTCCTGCCCCTGACGTGTACACGGGCGAACGCGAAATGGCCTGGATTTATGATACCTATTCAGAAGCTCAAGGGTATGCTGTACCCGAAGTCATCACCGGAAAGCCAATTGCTATTGGCGGAAGCCTTGGCCGACGTGAAGCTACAAGCCGTGGCACAGTAATTACTGTCCGAGAAGCCGCCAAACGCCTGAATCTCGATCTCAACGGGGCAACCGTGGCGGTTCAAGGATATGGAAACGTTGGCTATAACGCCGCTGTTATCATTGCTGAATATGGAGCCAAAATCGTTGCTGTCAGTGACTCGCAAGGGGGTATCGTCGATATGAAGGGACTTAGTCCCCAAAAGGTGATGGAACATAAGAAAAAGACGGGTTCCGTTGTTGGCTATTCTGGCGCAAAGAAACTAACGAACGAAGAGCTTCTTGAACTCGACGTGGATATCCTCATTCCTGCCGCCCTCGAAAACCAGATCCTTGCAGAAAATGCTCCTCGCATTAAAGCCAAAATCATCGGAGAAGGTGCGAATGGTCCCACGACTCCTGAAGCGGATGAAATTCTCTACAAGAATGGCGTCTTCGTTGTCCCTGATATCCTTGCGAATGCTGGCGGAGTCACAGTTAGCTACATGGAATGGGTCCAAAACTTGACCCGGGAATCTTGGACTGAAGATGAAGTGAACACCAAACTCGAACAACGCATGGTTCATGCCTTTGAGGAAGTTTATAAAGTCCATCAAAAAGAAAAGGTGCATATGCGCACCGCAGCCTATATCGTGGCTCTCACACGAATCGCTGAAGCCATCGAAGCTCGAGGCATCTATCCCTAGCCTAGTTCACTCAAAACGGTTCCATAACATAGAAAAGCTGCCCACCCTAATGAACACACCATATAAGGTCTAAACTGATAAAGCCGAATTTTCCAAGAGTACACAGAAAGCAGGTGGACAACGCAGTGCAATTCGAAATCATTCTTTTAACTATCATCTTCTGGTTTATCATGATCATTGTCTTCATCGGCGTCTGTATCGGTATCACACGTGACTGCAACAAAATCAGTCAGGAGACTCGTCGTGGACGAACCCGACAATTCACTGTATCTCCTGGTCGACGTCAGGCTCAACGAAAACGCGAAGCCCACCAAACTCAAACCCGTGTCCAGTACGCTCCCATCCAACTAACGATGTGCCCAGAATGTGAGGCCACAATTTTAGCAGAAACCACAATTTGCCCGCACTGTAATGCACCCCAACCAGTGTGTATCGTCTGTCAAGCTTCTATAGTTCCCTTGGATTCGACACTCAGCTGTCCCCATTGTCGGGGACGTGCCCACCGAATCCACTTTCTCGAATTTATAAAAGTTAAGGGGGTTTGCCCCAGCTGCAACGCCGATTTAGATCCCCATGACCTTATTGACGATGCCCAAGAGGAACCCTCAGCAATCAGTGTGGGTCCTCAGCACCTCTGTATTGTCTGTCGAGGCGCAATTGGTTCCCGTGATTCCACCCTCCAATGCCCCCACTGTGGAGGAAAAGCGCATCGTATTCATTTTCTTGAATTTCTTAAAGTTAAAGGAACCTGTCCTCATTGTCAAGCGTCCTTGGATCCCCAAGAACTCCTAACAGGGGATTGACATTAGGTAGGTCTTTTGATATGTGATCTTGAAAAAAGAGAGCGGGGCTGAGAATGAATCTCAGCCAAGCATTTGTTCAAAGACGTCCGCTTCAACCTGGTGAGGCATCCGAATACCTGTGACCTCAGCCGCTAGCGGCGTTAAGGCCATCAGATCGTTACGGTCAATCAGGTCCAGCTTGAACTTCCGCATACCAGCAATAAGCTGTTGAACACCCACTCGGATGCGTTCAAAGTAGGTGTAGACACCAATTGCAGGTTTTGGAATCTCCTTGTACCGATTGCCA
>JABXGX010000339.1 GCA_016550405.1 archaeon
CGGTCGAGTTTTTCACGAAGGGTGTCATCTTCGGCTTCGTTGTCGGCGCTTAGGATGACTAGTCCTCGACCTAAGGGTTTGCCGATGAGTTTTGTGCCGTTGAATTCTTCAATGAGGGTGTCTTGGGCGTCTTTGATGCGCTTAGCGAAGTATGCAATCCAGGTTTCATCGACGGGGATTTTCCAGAATTCTTCGTTGACTACAAATTTGTCCCTCGCGTCAATGATATAGACGTGGTGAATCATCCCCGCTAAAGATGTACCAGGGGGTAAGGTGTCTATTCGTGGAGTTGGTGGTATTGGTGTTATCGGTGGTTGGGATGATTCGGAGGTGGATAGTAGTTCATCGTGGGGCATAGTAAATTCTTTGATGAGAAATTCACGAAAGCGCTCAGCCATTTCTCCTTCCAGGCGTTTAAGAGGGTCAGGGTGGGCAGTTGGCGGTGTCTGAGTAGCATCACATAATCTAATTTTAAAAACGAAGCGCGGTAATTGAACACTGCAATATGGACAGATCTGGTACTTGTCTAAATTAACAGTTTCACCACAATGCCAGCATTCAGCCTCCACGGGACCACGATCCATATGCATTTGTAGAAGATGCTTATTGCTACCCTCCAACAGGCTAGAAGAAACGAATCTAAGGCTTAAAATTTTCGGAAAAGAGATCCTTTGTGAGTTGTAAATCCAGTAAATGCCAAGTGACTTGAACTATTAGATTATATTCCTGAGTCGATTCAGGTGCTTCAAAATTTTAGCGAGCAGCAGTCTGAGAGTTATTCACATTTTTGTGATACCGAGTATTTTTTCGCAGTGTTTGCAGATGGAAAATCGCATGTATATTTCCCAGCCGTAGTCAACGGTTTTGAATTCTATATCATCTTTGAAGAGGAATTCGTTGCAGAAAGGGCATCTACCGATTTTCATCGTTATCATGGAATCTTGTCAAGTTGGCAGATTTAATGTTTCACATAAGCTAATTCAGACTTGTTGAAAGCGGAAAATCAGGTATGTGGAAATCTTGAATCATTTGGGTGAGATGACATGGCTTTTGGTGTGAGTAGTTAATGTTTCGGTTTATGATTAGAAGTAGAATATTGTCTAGTTATTTTGTCGGTTCTTTGTAGTAGGGCGATTGGGCAAGAAGGCGTTTTTGGGCAGAGCCTCGGAAGATTCGTGCTAGGTGTCGTTTGAATCCAACTGCGCGTTTGAGTTCCTCGATGTATTGGTCATAGGTGTGATTTTGGTATTGTAAGAGCCGTTGTGATTCGGTGGTATCCAACCAATCAGTATAGAACCACTCCTCAGGCTCCGTTGCGACCCGAAATGCGGATTCTGGAAGCATTCCCACTCCCATGGCGTTGAGAATCTTGGCGATGAAGCCGCGTTGAAGCATTTGGCTAGATTTACCACCCCCAATTAGAAGGATTTTTTTCGTGGTCTCAGCAGCTATGGCATTAGCGAAGGCCGTGCCGACATCGCGGGTATGGACAAATTCGATTCGTTGTTCTAATGGTATTTCAAATAGTGTTTCGTCTGCCTCACTACCAATTCGTAGAGAGGGAACGGCAGCAAGTCGGAAGATAGTCCAGGGAAGCGCGCTCGATCGAAGAGCTGTTTCACATTTGACTTTGGTAGTAGTATAGACATCAGTAGGATTAAGGGGATCATCAGCTTTTCTTGGTGGAGGGAGATGCATGGTTGGACCGAATACTGATATTGAACTGGCAAAGATGAACTTTGGTTTTACCGGCAAAGCTTCTGCCGCTTCTATAAGCCTTAACGTTCCACCAACATTCACTGTGTTGGTGAAATCGGGGTCAACTTCACTTTTAGGTGGAATGAGTGCAGCTAAATGAATGATACACTCGACATCTTCAACGATCTTCCGTGTAGTGTCAATATCCCGAATGTCACCCCAAATGATTTCGAACTCACCAACTCTATGCAAACGCTTAGCACATTTCTCGTTTTGTTTTGTATGCAGATCAAAGCATCGGATCTGATGGTTCCGCTCTAGCAGGGCTAACAGCGTGCTTTCGCCGATATTTCCAAAAGCTCCGGTTAATAAAACAAACATTGGTAAGCAA
>JABXGX010000065.1 GCA_016550405.1 archaeon
GGCAGCCACAAGTGCCTTCTTCTGTTTCACATTCCGTGCATTCAGCAACGACTTGGAGTTCAAGCCCACAATCCTCACAGGTGAAGATTTGGCCCTATTACAAGTCATGACAATGCGTACTCATGCTATAGTTCACCAAAATTGGTTAATGAATGAGCTTTGTCAAAGTGACAGTACATAAATCTTTACTAGTTGCGACACCAGAAAGAAATCCGATCAACATTTGGGAGATGTTCACATTGCCACAGCTTGTGAAGGGGGGAAAATGGACTTATGGGTGGATTGTAATGGATTCAGAAGGACAGCTGCCCATACCTCCATCGGCTTGGAATGAGTACGAATTCACAGCAAAGGATGACTTCATCGTTGTTCCCGCGAGTCGGAAGTCAGGGGGTTTTGCAATCACAACGAAGAGACGATTCGATCCATCTGTAAAGATTCAAGTCCTAGGTACTGTTTTCTTTGAAAAGGAATATCTACTTCGATTTCCTTTTGATTTACTCAAGCAAATGAATGTAGGTTTCGGAGAACGATTTCTAACAGTGCGTGGAAGTGATTTTGCTCTAGCTTGTGTGCAAAAAGGTCCAATTGTTGAGGAGGCGCTGACACACTTGGATCTAGTGGTATTTCACGTCGAAGATGTCTAGCGTGTTTTGGTTATTTCTCAGTGTTGGTTTAGAATAAGTGGGGTCAGTTGAACTAGTAGTTGCCCAAGGAGATATGTGATGGAGATGATTAGACTAGCATAGAAGATGGGTGTGTTGAATCGATTCCAAACGATGACCAGGTCTGAGATGTAGAAGAGGAGAACGCCCACGCAAAATAAAATAAGCCATCATTATACAAAGGAGTACAATCAAATATTGAACGCGAACCAGGTTCCAACCACGAAGTGAATCGCGCATAACAGACACCAACTGAAGTGGGAAATTTCAACAGACTTGAAGTAAAAAACCTGTTAATGTTTTTGGTTGAAACCTTTAGATTACCGCTGCTTTTTCAACCGTTGTGAGCCATTGCCCTTTTTCGTTGAATAACTTCGCTCCCTTCCGCAGCAAACCCTGGACGGGTTTCTGAGCTCCACATCGGCGGCATACATCCATTACCCCTTCAATTGGACCTTCTGGATCATTGTTCAGTCGTGCATACATTTGGATATAGTCATGCCGACCAAGCATACATCGGGCCATTATATCACTCGCCTATTTGTTGACCCTTCACGGTAACAAGGAATTACCTAAACTGCATGGAGAGGTTAAAGGGGCTGGAGGGTTGTTGATTGGAGAGTTATTCCTTAATATTGTTTATTCTCATTAAGGCTTCTTATCACTATCCCTTACGGTTGCTAGATGCTTAATCAGATGCGTATAATTCATCGACGGCTTTTATCGCCGCCTCAATTTCCTTTGCAATTGCTTCAACGAGTAAGGGATCTTGTTCACCACTTTTTTCGGTTTCATCAGTTTGTTCGCCTTTCTGCGCACCATGAAGGTTGCCATCACAGGCAAGGATTGACCCTGCTTGTAATCCCCGGGTTTGAGCAAAAATAAAAAGTAAAGAGGATTCCATTTCAACACATTGCACTTGAGCTCGTGTCCAGCGCCCAAGGATATCAGCTTCGCGATGATCATAATAGATGTCGGTGGACCAAACAATACCAGCATGAATTCGGTCAGTCGGTAGAAGCCCCCAAATCGCAGTTAATAACGCTGAATAGATTTCGGGAGTCGCTACTGCAGGGTATTCGATTGGAGCATAATTAGTACTCGTGAGTTCATCTCGAACCGCTCCCGTTGCCACAACCACATCTCCGGTTTTCACTTCGAGGTTGACTCCACCACAGGAGCCAATCCGAATAAATGTCTTGGCACCTAATTTCGTTAACTCTTCGATTACAATATGTGTCGAAGGTGTCCCCATTCCTGAAGTTGCGACGGTTACTTCGACACCTTTGGGTGTAAAAGCTCGATAGGAGACTAATCCACGGTAATTCCCGATTTCTTCGGCGTCCTTCATTTTTGCAGCGATTTTTGGAATACGATCTGGGTTTCCTGCGATGAAAACCACATTAGCTACATCGCCTTCACCGAGCCGTATGTGTGGTTGAATCCGTTTCTTCAAGAAGGTATCACCGAACAATCATGGCGGCGATTTCCCTCATTAACCTTTGTAAAATTAAGCCAGTGTATGAACCGTGTCAAGCCCATTGCTGAAATGACACAATGCGATAGTTGATTAGCGGACTTGGATAGCGACTACTTCACCCCGTGCGCATTCATTTTCCTCTGCATATAATGAACAAGTTACTGTTACTTTACGACCACTGATTTCTTTGACCTTTGCTCGAAGGGTAACCAAGCTTTTAACCGGTGTAGGTCTGAGGTATTTGACAAAGAGGGAGCCCGTAACATAGCCTTTGGGTGGATTTGAGTTTAATTTCTGTTCCTCGGCTCTATATGCCACGGCATTTGCTGCATTAGTGGCATGGCAATCAATTAGCGTGGCAATAATTCCCCCACATAATACTCCGGGAAATGCCAGATGATAGGATTGAGGTTGGAAGGTTGCAACTACTTCTTCACCCTCCCAATAACTTTTCAACTGGAGTCCATGGTGATTGTTCCGTCCACATCCCCAGCAGACGGAGCCCCAGTCAGACCACTGGTCTTGAATTGCTTTCCGTGCCATGTTACTTTCACCATTGGGGACAGACTATACTCACGAGTTAGCTAAGAGTTGTCCGGTTGCTAGACTTGGCAAGTCGGACATAGGTAACTTGTCGTATTACCAACGCGCAATTCTTCGATTAGAGTTGAACATGTTGGACATGGCTTGCCGGTCCTATAGGCAATTTGTGGCCATCCAGCGATTTTTCCCCATTGTCCTCGATTTCCCCACAGATCTTGCTCTCCTGGTCCCGGTCCATATCGAATTCCCTCTTGAAGTACATGCCGAATTGCTTGATGTAAATTCTTTACTTCAGTGGATTGCAATGAATTAGCCTTGCGATCAGGATGAAGACGGGCGTGCCAGAGGATATCTTGAATATACACGTTTCCTATTCCAGCGATGAAGCGTTGATCAAGCAAATAACCTTTGATACGTCCTCGTTTTCCTTCAAGCATTGAAGCTAATTCCGTTTCTGTAAACTCATCACTTAACGGTTCGATTCCGAGAGTTCCTATCTGTGGATGATGTTTCAATTCACCTGGTTTGAGAAGATGAATATAGCCGAACCACCAGAAATGTGCCCAAAGCTGACTACCATTGGAAAGTGAGAAAACCACACGTTCCCGTTTTGGATTAGGCACAAGTGGTGGCCATTGTAATCGCAACTCTCCGCCCATCCCTAAGTTAAATGCCAGTGTCCATTCATTATCTAACTTACTGAGTATCCATTTCCCCCGTTGCTGGAAGGATTGGAAAATTCTATCCATCACTTTCTTCCGGAATTTGGAAACCGATTGATTCAATACCTTTGGCTGATTTACATTGGTATGGACAATCTGTTTGGAAGCAAGACCAGCTGTCATACTTTGAACCAAAAGGACAATATCCGGTAATTCAGGCACCGCGTTCGCTTCCTGTATGACTTTGAGTATTCTTCGTTATGAGTAGAATAAAAAAGAATCAGTGTGGGTAATTGGCGGGGGGCGGAGACTAGAAGAATCGCCAACAGCTGGGTGGCATATGTGATCCCGCCAATGCGACCATCCTTCCAAACTTCTCAAGCGTCTCCGCCCTTACGAGAAGCGGGCTGAATATACCGCAGCCAGTTTATACGGATTCCCATTACGGCATTTCCTTCAGACCACAAATTCACAACAGACTTAGAGCGTATTTAGAAATGCGGAGATTACCTGATTCACCTTAAGAGGTTGTTCTAGCATCACAAGATGCCCTGCCTGTTCAATGATGCATAACTCAGCAGTAGGCATAGAATCAGCAAGAAATTTGGACCATTTGACAGGAGTCAACTGATCCTCCCGACCCACGATTACAAGCGTCGGAACCTCAATTGCCTGTACTTGCTCCCGTATATCAAATTGATTGCACGCAACAAAATCGGCATACCCAACATCTGGGTTGCAGGACTGGAACTCAACCTTACTCAGCTCTACTAACTTCGGATCAGCTCCAGGGGCAAAAGCGAGATGTCCAATGGTTAAATCGATCCCAGTTTGAAAATCCGTCTTCAAACCTTCTAAGATTGCAGGTAAGACACCCAATTTCGCGCCTGTACCAATTAGGATTAGCCCCTGCAGCAAATCAGGAAAATCCAAGGCAAGTTGGAGGGCAATTGCACCGCCCAGGGAGTGTCCAACCGGAACCATCCATTCTATTCCTAGTGCGTGGATTAGTTGTGCAACGATATTGGCAAACCGTGGAATTGTGATTGCCCCTTCGAGTGGGTCAGATTCGCCATGCCCGGGTAAATCCAGAAGGATTAACCGCGCCTCCTTGGATAGTGCACGCTGTTGGTCCCAGAGTCGATGTCGACACAATGATCCATGAATCATAACTAAGGGGAGCCCATCACCCAGATCTTCGTAATTGATTTGTTTACCAGATAAGGTGATGTATGTCATGGAATCGTCTTGACTGTTTTAACTTAGTACTTAAGTTCTACATTTTAAAACGAAATGAAGGAAACCAGATCAACATCCTTGACTGAACTAGCCTCCAGGTCCCTCATACCTCCGGCGACCTTGATTCCAGACAAACCGAGCCAGAAGCCAGAGAATCAATAACCAGATAAAACTGAGTATAGCAATAGGCAACAACTGTTCGTGTAGATAATATCCTTGGAGTATGATTGCAGGAATGTAATAGCAGTATTGGAAGGGCAAGAGACTGAATGCGAGCTGTAGAGAGGGTGGAAAGAAACTAAGAGGGATGAGCCCACCACCGGCGATGACCATAAGGAGGCTTAGGAGGTTCCGGAGCCACCATTGCCGGTTAATCCAGAAGGTTCCCAAAGACGTTGTGAAGACTAAAAGGAAGGCAACAAGATAGGCGTTGAGGAAGAAAGGGATGAAAAGTAAGAAATTGTACAAGCTAGGCATCGGAAGGGGAAGAAAGAACATGGTAATGAGGTAGGTCAATCCTCCGAATACGATGTAGAGTAACGAACGGGGAAGTTCACTGAAGAATCGAAATCCTGCATAGTCGATGGGCTTGGAGAGATACGATACTAGGGGACCACGATCGATGTCGTTTTCAATTTCCACACTGAGGCGCCATCGCGGTAGAGCTCGTGAGATTATGAGGGCAATGAAAAGGTAACTGATGAGTTCAAGATAATTAAACCCCCCAATTACGAGTGAACCATTTTGTAACCATGCCTGAAGATAGACAATCCAGTAGACTAAACCTAGTGCAATCATTTGGGCTGGGAAGAAAGCAAAATTGGTGAGAAAGTCTACGGTGTATTGCCGAGTATTGCGCAAGGAAATGCGCGTAACTGCCAAGTAGCTTTCTAGCCGTGTCCGTATTGCCATCTGAATTAGCCTCCGACAGGTTGATAACGTTTGAGTCCACGACTCCAGGTAATTTGCAAAATCACAAGCCAAAGAATCACAAGAATTACAGCTATGGCCAAATAGCCCAATGCAGGAATTAAGGGAATCATATGTAGCATGATCATGGTGGGGACTGTAGAGATGAACATCACAGGGAACACGAAGAGCAGGAAGTACTGGACACCTGCTGGCATCACATCAATGGGCATTCGCGAGAAGTTGTATTCCAGCGCATCAGAGAGTTCCAATAGCCCTTCATTGCGGCCTATCCAAAAGGCGAGACAACACAGGCATGCCCAAAGCAAGTACAAGGCTGCTTGACCTAAAAGTAACGCTAGAAAGCCTAGACCTATACTGAATGGTGATATCACTAACCCAAAGGTGAAGACAGACAAACCTAACATCAATCCCCCAACACCCAGTTGAACGAGACCGCCAGCCCAAAAAGAGGTTGCAAGGATTTGGTATAGTGAGCTAGCTGGGCGAATCTGGAAGGTTTCGATGCCGATTTCAGTGATATACCAGTGAATTTCCCAGATTCCCATCCAGAAGAAAGCCCCAAAGCCCCATGCGACTTCTGTCATGCCAATGAGGAAGGTGAGCTCTCCGCGACCCCAGATAGCCCAGCCAAAACCGGTGAGGACGGGGATTTGGTATGTGATCACACCCCAAAATAGGATATACATGACTAGGTTGACAGTTGTGCTAAAGAACGCACCAAAAATTTGGAGTTTGTTCTCTGAAATTCGAAGAAAGGAAAGTCGGATGTAATCGGGAAGAAGCCGGAGTTGACGGAAAATATTCCTGGAACCCATCTAGCTTACCTCCGGTAATTGGCGTAATGGTCGGTTTTCATCTCCGAAGATATCACGGATGATGTCCTCGAGATTGGGTTCAGTGACTTCGATGTCATCAACTACAAGGAGCCTCATTACTGTTTGTAAAAGTTCTGTGATAGGAAGCTGGTCTTGATTAATTCGGCAAGCGACTTGCCCATTGTTCACTTCGAGGTCTATGACTCCTGGAAGATCTTGGAGTTGACGACGCCAGCTTTGGGTGGTCACCTTTTTGTAAAGAATTCGGACTTTACGTTCGTTACTCCATTGTCGTTTGAGTTGGTGTTTAGGTCCGTCGAACCTAATGTGGCCTCGACTGATAAGTATGATGCGGTCCGAGAGTTCCTCAACGTCTCGCATGCTGTGGCTACAGAGAAGAACGGTGACGTTCTCTTCTCGGTTGACCCGTCGAATGAAGTCACGGATCCGCTTTTTA
>JABXGX010000340.1 GCA_016550405.1 archaeon
AATTCTCCGGCAGAGTGTCAAGATTAATCCTCATTACTGCTGGGATATCGGTCGGTTCTGCCTTTCGCACGATAATACCTTGGAGCTCAGTCAATGAAATCAGCTAGTAGAGTCCATACTATTGGTCATTAAAAATTCACCGCCTGACTATTTGGAAAGCTTTTTGTGTCTCGACTCTCAGGCGTGCTTAGAGTTTTGCGGTGACTGCCTTTGTCAAATGAAGAAACTCCCCCAGTCAAAGATTCAAATGCAGAAGATACCTCTACGTTTTCGGGCGGAGACACCTTCATACCAGATACCTATCTTCTGAAGCTCAGAGATATCGTCAAGGAAGAATTCGTAGTTACCTACGCATACATCGATGCTCATGATAATCTCCCCATTTTCGTCGTCGATGTTGACTCGAAAATGAAGGAACGATCAAATCGACTAACGAAACGTCTTGAACCGCACAATTTGCTAGCTGTAATTCGGCACGTTGAGCTGTTCGCAGGGACTGGTGAAAAGAGTACAGTGATTAAACTGATTCCAGCTCCTCCCCCACGACGCGCCAGCAGCTATACAATGAATATCATCCTCTTTGTTGCAACAGTCATTACTGTTCTTTTCGCAGGCTGGCTCTTCGCTAATGATCCCGCATTTCCTTATATTTACGCTACTTATTTTGGCATCACCTATGATCCGGTTATTGTAACGATTGGCTACACTATTGCCCTCCTAGCAATAATTGGCCTTCATGAATTTGGACATGTTGGAGCAAGCCGTTATCATAAAGTTGAAGCTTCGCTGCCTTACTTTATCCCCGGTTTCTATTATGGAACCTTTGGGGCACTCATTGTTCAACGATCGCCTCCACCAACACGAGACAGCCTTTTTGATTTGGGAATTAGTGGACCAGTCGTTGGCTTTCTCGTTTCAGTCGTAGTTGTGGTGATTGGGTTGTCAATTAGTCCCATTCTCAGTCTAGATCAATTCAATGATCTATATGCGTGGATGCAAATTAATGGACTTGCCTTCACTGCGCTTCCTACACCACTTCTCTTTGATTGGATTTGGGCGTTAATCACCTTTGGCATTCCCGCAGGATATACAGCATATCTGCATCCTGTTGCATTTGCAGGCTGGGTCGGTTTTCTCATCACAGCTCTCAATTACTTCCCCATTGGGCAGCTTGATGGAGGGCACGTTTCCCGAGCCCTCGTTGGTGGTCGATTCCACCGATTAGTATCATTTGCAGGCATTTTTGTTCTGTTCATCTTTGGTTATTGGTTTATGGCACTTATTGCCTTCTTTCTGTTCGCAGGACGGCACCCAGGACCAATTGATGATGTTTCTCCGATTAGCACTTGGAGGAAAATTGTGGGACCGCTCTCCTATGTTATGGTGATACTCCTTCTTCCCCCACTAACTATGGGATTTCTATTACCTTTTCCTTGAGCTTCGTTAATACTGGGAAGATATCTTCAACTAAATCGAGGGTAAAACATCAGTCCCATGGGGCATTGCCCATACGGTTGAATCATTGCCTACTTGCTCAAAAGCAGCTTCTAGGGCTTTCTCAACTGAATTGAAGGGAGTAACATAGTAGAACTGTTCCAGTTCCTTAGGATCAAGGCTAGAAATCAAATATTGATGCACGCGATTTGCACCTTGAGCCATGTAAAAGATCTTGTGCCCCCCCATGATGAAATTAGTCTGAATCTGGTGACTTAATTCATCAAAAGACGGATATTTGTGCGCCCACTCTTCGAAGACTTGGTTACCAATTCCCTCACGACATTCAAGAAGAGCAATTAGCACTCCGCCATCACGTACTGCACCGAGTGCGTGAACCATAGCTTTTGTTCCCTGGTAGAGATTGATATCCTTCGGATATCCACAGCTAGTGATTACGATATCTGCCTTCTCCTTGATTTTTACTCGACCCATTGAATCGGCAAAACGGGTTCCTTCCAGAAAAGCTTGTTCTAGGTCACCTGCATAGGCTGTGACGATTTCTTTGTTTGTGTTCCGTACGAAATTAACGATAAAATCGGTTCGGGCTAGACGGGCCGCTTCAGTCATATCAAGGTGGATGGGATTATCTTCGAGATTTCCAGTAGTTGCCTTGGGATCTGTTAACATGCCGTGATTTTTGTTAATGGTAGCACGGCTACTTATCGCAGGTAATACACTCTTTCGACCGCCTCCAAATCCCGCATAATAATGATAACCAATATCTCCGGTGAGTAAGTGAAGATCCGCGTCATGAAATGTTGGGTTAATTTCTACTTTGGTCCCAAACGAGGTAGTGCCCACATCGACCAAATCTTTAGCGTCACAATTGTGAACTATAACGCGATGGCTTTGACAGGAGACATCACATAGAAGAGCCTGCTGTTCTTCCGCTGTTGTTGCCCTGTGTGTTCCCGTTCCAAAAATGATGGTGACATCCTTTTCCTTGATCCCTGCTTCGCGAAGCTGATCCATGAGGGGGTTAATCAGAATATGGCAGGGTAAGCCCCGGGTGTGGTCATCAACAACTATAGCTGCAGTCTGTCCTGGGTGGACAATTTCACTTAATTGTGGAGAGCCAATGGGATTCAGAATCGCCTCAGTTACCACTTGGCTTGGATTGGCGGTTCCTTTCACTGGTTTGGCGTCTAGCACACCTAGAAAATTGCTATCTGGAATCTTCAATTGAATCTTTTCGGTTCCATAAGGAAAACTAACGGTATTCACCATCGTCACATCCAAATGAGTCTGACGTAAGAATGGTAGTCTTACGGTACAAAAGAATTCTGCCTTCGCCACCTTTGATTGTGTTGGGGATTTGAGATTTAGAGGATACCTTGTTGTTGAAGTTTAGTGATTTCCTTAAACTTGTTGGGCAAATATTCCTCGGTGACGAAACTGAGTCCATACCGGCTGAAAGCCTGTTGCTCTGCCTTTCTTTGATTTTTGAGGAATAAATTCAACTCTTTTTGCCAGAATTTAGTTTGGTAACGCGGGTCTTTCAGCAAATCTTGGGTGCGTTTCTTATCGGTATCAGTGAATGGATCACTCGGCAGATTATACTTCTGAATATCTGAAGCCCAAACACCCATCCAAATGGCATCTGGCGTAGCCAGTCCGCGAAGGTGTGCTGCAGAAGCGCTTCCTGAGATAATTA
>JABXGX010000341.1 GCA_016550405.1 archaeon
AATAGCTGCCACAAGTGATATTCACTGGCCCCAATATCAGGGATTGTTTATCAAATCGTTACGACAACTGCCCTCAAATCTTGATTTGTTTCTCCTTGCAGGAGACTTGGTGAACCGTGGAAATCCCCGAAGTATGAAGCCTCTTCTTGAGAAGCTCAAGCAAGCAAATATAGAATGCCCGATTGTTGCCTGTTTCGGAAATGATGATTATGATTCCATTAAGGATTCACTTCGAGCGCAATCAGAAGGGATAATCATCTTTCTTGATGACGAACTCATGACCTTCCATATTCAAGGCAAGAATGTCGCTATCATTGGAAGTCGGGGAGTACTCGATCAACCGACTTTTTGGCAAGCACGAAACATCCAAGAAATCCGTGAGCAATACACCGAACGTGTCATCACTCTGGACTCGTTACTGACGGAAGCAAAGAAATCTAATGCCTACACGATATTACTAACCCATTATGCTTCAACCTTTACCACCTTGAAAGGCGAGGTGAACAGGGATTTTGCGCAGATGGGGAGTCAACGAGTTGAAGAGCTCCTCCAGCGACACACACCAAAACTGGTGATTCACGGCCACGCGCATCGAGGACTTCGAAAGGCGAAGGTACACAAGGTTCAAGTGTATAATGTAGCCCTCCCTTTGAATCGCCAAATCGTAATAATAAAGGGCTCCTAGCATATGACCGCTTTAATAAGCCGCGCGCTATCTCTGGGATTTAAGTCGGAAGAAAACCCCTTTTCAGGAGCCGTCAAGCCTGTTTAACCAGCTTTGGAAAAGTATATGTGTCGTTCAATCGACGAAAGGTTCATGTCCCAGCCAGCGGTGGATCCAAAAAACAGTGGTTTTTGTCCTTCCTGCCACATCAACATGGCTGAACGTTATTGCAAGGAATGCGGACAGGTGTTTTGCCTACCTTGTTCACGCCAAGACCTTAGCGAGTTCTACACTTGTGCCAAGTGTGGCCCTGAACATCTTGAAGAACAAGAAGAAGGCGAATGGATTTGCACTGAATGTGAAGAACCGGCTCAGATGGCAACACGCCTTGTGCATCTTTGTCCCAATTGTGGCTCCGAAGAAATCGTACCTATTCATAATATGCGCCAAGAGCTGGTGGGACGATTTAGGACAACCTATTATCGACTCCGAACGGGACATGAATTACTAGCAGGATTTGCGGCTCGACTTCGGATTCTTCGCTGGCGAGTCCGAGAGTTACGCACAGCTAGTTTTCTTCACGATCCTGAAGTGGAAAAGGAACTCCTTGAGTTGATGAAAACTGCCCTTCCGAGTGTTCATGAACGGATTCTTTTCCGTGCTCGTAATGTGGTTGAGCGCCACCGAGCCAGTAAATACCGTTTCATGCAACCGGAACAGTGGACCATTACTGATTTTCCATTGTTAGCTGGTTTGATTGAAGCTATTCAAGAGGATGTCGCGGACTATCAGGCGTATTGCCGAGATTTGGTTAACGAACTGGATGTGAATCTAGCGACCATTGAA
>JABXGX010000342.1 GCA_016550405.1 archaeon
CTGGAGCGATAAGTCCGGTTCGATGAGCGAGGGGGTTGCTTCGCCATAAGAGCCAGATGATGGCGAAAATGAAGTAATATATTGTCATCAAGAAAGGTATACGCCATTCATTTCCTGGAAAAGTGATAAGAGACGGGTGATCAAGAAGAGGATTAGGTACAGATAGCATATAATTATGTTGAATTGGAGAATTGCACCAACTAGCACAAGTGTGCGTATTCTTCCTTCTTAAGCCAGTTACACGTTTCTCCAGCTTCTAAATTATATTGCCTTCATGTCAAAATTGCTTCACTATGAGGTGGAACTTATTCATGGAGCTCTGGTAGACTGGTCAGTTGATAACCCCAGGGAATCCAAGACCAAATTCTTTCGTGTAAGATGTATTCGATGAATTTAATGGCAGTATCAAGGATACTGAGTACTCCCGCAAAAGCGATGTTACCAGTAAGGACAAAGGAAAGGACGAGGGTGCTTAGAGAAGCGAGAATTCGCCAGCTAATTCCTTTGAGGACGGAGCGTGTTCGAGTTTCTTCAGGTTTTGGCATGGCAACCACATTGCAGTTCTGTAAGGCGATTAACTATTCAGTTTTCAGGTTTAAATCTGAGTGCTAAAGGTGCATCGAGACATTCAACGAAAAGAGGGAACGGCCCAGGTCTCTGCACCCGTTCTTTTGACTCCTGGACTCCGCAGCGACACCAGGCAATGGCGACACAAGCACGTCATAGTTTGCTTTAATAGAATCAGCTATAAACTGCACAACGAGCGATTCGAAGTAAAAAGAAAGGGGAATTGGGTCAATGGAATCGAGCCGATTGACCCAGTTATGCGGATTCGCCACCTGCAACGGCTCCACCAATGAGGACGAGAAGCCCAGGGAGGAACCCTCCAAAGATCAGGGCAAGGATGCCGGTGATAATCAGTGATGTTTTATTGATTCCTGGGTCATGGCGCCAGCCAAACCAAAGAATGGCGAAGATAAGGCTTATGATAGCACCGACAAAAAAGAACGCAGGAAGGAGTAACCAGAGATCGAGAGGCGCTCCGAAGAGGAGAGGTAGGATGAAACCTAGACCTCCCACGACCAAGAGAAGGATGGCAACGAGTAACTGCAGTATTGCTCCGATAAGAATTAGTGTTGAAGCAGTTTCATCTGACAAAATGTTTCACCAGAGGACTTTTTCCTAACAACTTACTTTTAAAACTAAGCGAAAATCCATTAGGAAGCACTCAAATCGTAAAGGTGGGAATTTTAGCGAGAGATGTAGTAGGTTTAGGTGGATCATATAATGTCATTACTTGTACTTGTCTAATTGAGAGGAAAGGGTAATCGAGAGGAACAGGAAGAGTCTGAACAATATAGACATTCATACGCGATTCATTTGAGGTGACGGTAAAGCCGTTTTGCATTAGTTCTGCTTCGGTTAAGGGCAACCAGACTCCGAGGGCTTCAGTTTGTCCACTTCGGAGTGTGTTGTCAGGATCTATTGTATGCATGTCATTAAATCCTGTGAGGTTGGCGGTTTGCATCAAAACATGTTTTGCGGCCCAATAATCTAAGGCTATTGGGTCTGTACTAGCCATGAGGACATTGATGCGAGTGGCTTCTTCGTAGTCAGTAGAAGGACCACAATGAAAAGATGGCCACGGATTAGCATTGACCCAAATTGCATCGAGTATATTTAGTACGGGATATCGGGTTTCAGCAAGAAGTGTTCCCATTCCTCCTGTTGCGATACAATAGTGACCATTTGCAAGCCCACCGGGATTTGCATATCCTTCAGATTCAACACCCATGTAATGTTTGCTAGCCCCTGTGACGCCGTAGTTGACATGGGATTTGAGGATGGGTAGATTGATAATCTTTAGTCGGTTTTCGTAAGAAGTACCATTCCAGATGCCATATTTGAAGCTGATATAGGTGCCATCAGTTGTTTGGAATTTCGGATAAGATACGTAGACTCCTGTATCGGGATCAGGTAGGTCATAAAGGATGTATCCGTCAGTCATATCACCATCCGAATATTCGTCGACTTCATTTCCGCGAATGGTTTGCCAATCGAACATATTCACTGAGTAAAGGGTTGAGAAACTCCTGACTACATCACTTACCGATTGACTGTGATCCTCGGCATTATTTTCATCCCAGTTGAGAGTTCCAAATCCCTGCCCATTATCAGCAATTACAATTTCACCTGTGAAGCTATCTGGGTGATTAAGAATTGCTTGAATCAACTCTCGAAGTAAATCAGTGTTTGTGCCTCCCCGTTCTGCCCATTGGCTGTTGATTTTAATTAATACCACATCATTACTATCAATTAATCCTGTTGGCCCTTGATTAATGCCGTCGGTACTTGATAGATAAAAATCCAGCCCCTGTGAACCCATGAGATCGATGAGGTTGATGATATGGGCAAAAGGTCGACCATTGAGAACAAAGATGTTTGAAGCTGAAGAAGATGTGGCTGTTTGAGGAGTCAAAATGAGGTTAACGTCTTCGGGATTAGGTGCTGGTTGAAGCGAGTTCATAAGGAAAGCAAAACCTAGCCCTGCAGTAGGAATGATAATCACAAGAACTAAGATGGGTTTCCAGTATCGTTTGACTCCGCTCTTGATTTTTGCTGCTAATACTAGTATAGAATGCCATGAGAATCCTGTAGAGACAGAGGTTAAAGCGCTAGGAAGAATGACTTGAGCTGAAACTGATACAGTGTTTATTGCGGCCCGTTGACAAGGATAAACGACACGTGTCGGTCGGGTCCCAGTTCGAAACAGAAACCACAAGAGGCTAGCCGCCCCAAGAAGAAGTATACTCGTTTTTATTGATTGATTATCTTTTTTCTCCCAGCTGTTCAGCGATAAAAGCCAACGCACATGGTGATTTAACAGTACATTATAAAAGAAGACAGCTGAAGACTTGGATTCACTATTAGATTTCGATTCTTGAACCGTCAAGGGAAACGCCTTGCCAGTTTGGTTGCATAAATCTCATTGAGAGATGCTATAATTCCTTAGCAACCGGCAAGTTCGAAAAAAGGTAGCATCTAGGTCTCTGAAAAAAGAGGAAGAACAGGAGATAGTAATATCTCCCATTGTGTTGAGGCTAAACGCGTTCTTTGATTAGTTTCTGAACGACTGATGGATCAGCTAACGTTGTTGTATCGCCTAAATCTTTGGTTTCACCAGCAGCGATTTTCTTGAGAATCCGACGCATAATCTTTCCACTACGTGTCTTGGGGAGTGCATCGGCAAACTGGATTTTATCTGGTGTAGCAATCGGTCCAATCTCTGTGCGGACATGTTTACGAAGTTCTTGGCGGAGATCATCGGTCTTTTCAAAGCCCATTTTCAGGGTGACGAAGCAGTAGAGGGCTTGACCTTTGATGTCATGTGGGAAACCAACGACAGCTGCTTCAGCGACGGCAGGATGCGAGACGAGAGCAGATTCGATTTCAGCAGTTCCCATCCGGTGTCCAGAAACATTGACCACATCGTCAATACGTCCAACAACCCAGAAATAGCCATCTTCATCTTTACGAGCGCCGTCTCCGGTCATGTAGTAAGGGGGGAAGGTTTTGAAGTATGTGTCCACGAAGCGCTGATGGTTGCCATAGACGGTACGCATTAGTCCAGGCCAGGGTTTCTTAATCACAAGGTATCCACCTTCATTGACACCAACTTCTTGACCAGATTCATCGACGATCATGGCTTCAATACCAAAGAAAGGAAGCGTTGCAGAACCTGGTTTGAGTTCTACGGCTCCTGGGATAGGTGTGATGACAACACCACCTGTTTCCGTTTGCCAATAGGTGTCAACAATAGGAGCTTTTTCTTTGCCAACTATTTTGTAATACCATAGCCAAGCTTCAGGATTAATTGGCTCTCCAACCGTACCCAGAAGCCTGAGGCTGCTTAAATCATGCTTGCTAACCCATTCGTCGCCATGGCGCATGATCGCGCGGATAGCTGTAGGTGCGGTGTAGAATTGGCTAATCTTGTATTTTTCTACAATTGCCCAGAATCGGTCGGGTTCTGGATAGGTAGGTACCCCTTCGAACATAACGGTGGTAGCACCAGCAGCAAGGGGTCCATAGACGATGTAACTGTGCCCAGTAATCCAGCCGATATCTGCCGTGCACCAGTAAATGTTGTCTTCGTGGTAATCGAAGATATATTTGAAGGTGGTCATGGTGTAGGTGAGATAACCACCAGTGGTGTGGAGTACACCTTTGGGCTTGCCAGTAGAACCACTCGTGTAGAGAATGAAGAGGGGATCTTCAGCATCCATGTGTTCGGCGGAGCACTCACCTTGAACTTCAGGGTCAGCCATAAGCTCATGCCACCAAAGGTCACGTTTTGCTTTCATTTCAACATCTATGCCAGTACGTTGGACGATGATGCTGTGCTTGACCTTGGGGCAACTTTTCAGTGCAGTATCTGCATTTATTTTCAGTGGTATTGTCTTACCACCACGATAGCTGCCATCACTGGTAATAAGGCCAACACAATTGGCATCAAGGATGCGGTCTTTTAAACTATCAGCGCTGAAGCCTCCAAATACGATACTGTGGATAATTCCTAATCGTGCACAAGCAAGCATAGCAATGGCTAATTCAGGAATCATCGGCATGTAAATTGCCATTCGGTCGCCTTTCTTGTATCCAAGTTTTTTAAGGACATTAGCAAATTTGCTGACCTCTTCATGGAGTTGTTGAAAGGTGAAGGTTTTGTTCTGGTTCGGGTCGTCACCTTCCCAGATAATTGCGATTTTATTTTTCCGGTCGGTTTTCAAATGGCGGTCTAAACAGTTATAGGCGGCATTGAGTGTACCGCCTTTAAACCAGGTATGCCGGGCTTCTGTGGGATCCCAAGTGTGAATGGGACCAGGCCACTTTTCAAACCAATCCAGATTTTCAGCTTGCTTAGCCCAGAAGGCTTGAGGATCCTTGATGGATTCCTGATAGATTTGTCTCAGCTCTTCCATATTCTTAATGTAGGCTTGTTTGCTGAAGGCCTTAGAGGGCGGAAATTTCCTGGATTCGGTTGATGTAATCTCAATTTTGCTCAAAGCTTGTCACCATAGTATGTGCTAGCAGGCATATTGCTTTCAAGGAGTCAGATCTGTGTCCCCTCAGAATGGTAAACTCACATCATCGCGAGGAGAACGCGTTCCGGTCACGGAAAGCGCTATTTAAAACTTTGGGAGATTTAGGTGTGATTCACACAGTTTTACAAGTTCATTTCTAAAAAAAGCCGAAACAGATATGTAAAATTTAAATTTCCCCCCTCCGAAGCCCATTCTAGCAATCATGGTTCACTTTGAGCACACTCTGAAATTCTTATAATAATCAGACGCCAAGAGAGGCCTATGAAGCAAATCAAATTGAGGGGCACATATCATGAAATCGGGTTAGAGAACGGTCGACTTCTCGTTAATGAAAAAA
>JABXGX010000343.1 GCA_016550405.1 archaeon
ATACGGTTCTTGGACTCGTTCAGAACAAAAGGCAATTAACGAGGGGCTAGACGCTAATGAAAGCTCTTCTCAAACTCGAAAAACATTAAGGCGTACTGGTCTTTACTTCGCACTAATCGGAATTATTTTGGTTCTCATCGGATTTACGCTATCTATTATCTTTTAAGTCATATTTAGTAGCCAATCCGTTTTGTTATGAAATACCCAAAAATCATCTTTGTAAACCCCTTTAAAACACAAGGATAAGATATTTGGGTTTCAAAATTGGGGGAGGCGCTTCCAAATCCGGTAGCCTTCGATCCAAAGGGCAATAGCTGCAGCCAAGGATGGGAGGGTAACAAGGATGGTCTCGAGGTTGCCATAGCGTAGAAAGAGAAGAATTAGCGAACCGGTGATGATGGAAAGGGTAAGGGCATAGAAAAAGTAGCGGGGAACCAGGTGGGTACGGATATCCATAAAATCATTGAGGATGCCAATCTTTTGCCGAGATACGAGTGAATATTCCCCGTTAGGATGTTTTTGCGCATAATCCCAATTCAGGAGCTTGTCCAAGTGAAAAACGGCGCTACTGGGGCTCTGGAAGCCAAGTGCCCGTTGCACTTCACGAGGACCAATGCCATGATCTGAGTGAAGGAACAGGTAGATGTAGACACGAAAGGTCGTTCCAGTAATCTCTTCCCCGGAGCGTTTCGCATTTCTTTCAACCAGCAAGGTCACTCATTCCCATAACAGATCATTTTCGGATTGCATCGAGGTCTTCTGTTCAGCTTTCCGTTGTCGGCGCCGACGGAGGTACGCTAGAATAATGAATGTCCAAAAGGGAAGTGCAGCTAACCCAATTAGAATGAGGCCTGTATAATAGGTAAAGCTACCATAATACTGAATAATGTAGGTCATAATGATTTGTGTTGGGCCAGACCCGGTGATATGAATGTGAAAGCCAGTGAACGGAAGAAGCTGATCATGGGTCGCATTTGCCCAACTTAGAATGAAATTAACAACACTTTGATTAATTGCCTGTAATAACACGATCTGAATATTGACAGGAGAGAGGACCTGATAGTTACTAAAGACAGTGACTTCAATCTGACTGCTATTTCCTCCCTCCTGCACTTGCAATCGAGCCTGTGCATATTGGGTCGGGAGCATCTGAACGTAAAGCCAGCTCTCAAAATGCCCAGAATTCCATGAAATCACACCAGTTCGGAGCTCTATCGGAATGAACCCCGGTCCAGGAACAACCATACCCACTGCCCCAAGGATGATGAGCGTCAAACCTACACCCAACAATAGCCCCTCAAGGCGAACACCACGAGCAGCGTTTAAGACCTTTACGTTCTTCACGAGGACACGTCCAAAGCAATAATCGACCCGATGCTTATAATTCGATACAATCGAACACTGATTCCTAATGGAACTAAATGAACTACAAAAGCTTGAGAGCCAAATCATCGATACTCAACAGAATGTTTGATGTGATTCTAGCACTCCAAGTATTAGGTTCCAATGCACTGAACTAGAAAACCCTATTACCACACCACTGCTAGTATGCACTTGTGATTTCTTCCAAGCTTATCAGGGCCCTCCGATTCATCGCCGAACAATTACACAATCAACAGATCCGTTGGGTGTTAGTCGGCAGCTTGAGCTTAGCCTTACAAGGAGTTGAACTTCACCCCAGAGACATTGACATACTCACCGACAAACAAGGCGCTTACGTATTCGCCCAGATCTTTCAAGCCTATACCCACAAGCCCGTTGAATTCAAACAATCTACACTCTTTGAATCCCACTTCGGACAATTCAAAATCAAGGGAGCACCAGTCGACGTAATGGGCGATTTACACGTAAAAGTAGATAACAAATGGACATCACTCACCCACCGTCTCGAAACAGCCAAACACATCACAATAGATCAAACGACAATACCCGTCGTCCAATTAGTAGACCAACTGGAAACCTACACAAAACTGGGACGCCGCAAAGACACCGACCGCATAACACGAATCCAGCAAGCACTAGACAACGCTACTCGTCGAAGTTCTGAATGACCTGTGTCGTCCACTAAGATGATACTCCTTTTGGCGCCGTTATCTTCTTATTCTCATTCTAGCTAAGATTACCTGGAGGGAATATCATAACCGAATACAAACCAGCGCAATCACTTACCCAAGCCCTCACCGGAGCCTTCCTACTCGGAACCGCAGGCCTCCTGATTTTCACAGCCCTTGTCTACGCGATTTCCGGCGGCAATCACCCTTTCGGCCCTTCCGCTGAACACCTCTATATGATTTGGCTAACAAGCCTACTCGGTTTCTTCTTCCTCGGACTCGCCATTTACTTCATCCGACGAGCCCAAGACTAATACAAGGACAAGCAAGAAACGCCACGCTATTCATCGAAATTCTGGATAACCTGCGTTGCTTCGTCCAGATGATTCAACACCTGCACCCAGATCGCCGTATGCCCATGCACCGCATGCTCCGCACAAGAAAGATCCTTGAATAATCTCGCTCAAATGAGTCCATGCTGTAATTTTAATCGGTATGGGTATATCGTTGACGGATTAGCACCCAACATAAGACAAGTAGTAGTCCTCCGACAAGGGCTTCGACGGGGAATCCAGGAATTGGATAAGGTTCAGGATTCGAGACCGTTGCTTGGTGTAGGGTCATCGTGGTATTTTCTGTTGAGTAACTTACTGATGCGATTATTGAATCATTCAGGGCCACGATATCCCACCACAACTGAACACTAAAATTAATCGAGGCAACCTCGCCTGATCCCACATGGTGCTCTGGAACGGTATGATCTCCTGTATGATTCCATGTCTGCCCCTCCACTAACCAAGCATTCTCCGGATCATAACTAACCACAGACCAGAGGTCGCTATATACTGAATAGCCACGCTGGAAGATATGTACTCGGTGGGCATTGAATGGGGAAGATTCGTTCAAAGACTCGACAAAGACTTGGATGTTCCAATTGAAATTCGCCAGTTCCCAAACCACATCGGGTCCATCCACCCCGATAACCACAGTGACTCCAGTATCATCGTAAACATCATAGGATCCCCACATAGAATGCCCAGTTAATGGTAAAATACCAGATACAATTACACCAAGCAAGATCATTGCTTGTAGTTGTACCAACAACCTAATTTTCTGTGACACACCGACCTGCCCCCTTCTAGTAGTGTTGCCGGACGGAAGCCGTTTTTTGGCTTTTCATATGTCTTTGACTAACAACCACTCCAAATGTAATGAGAATCGTAAGAAGAATCGCGGACCATGGAAAACCTGGGATTATGGCAGTTGGTCTCACTTTATAGTGGAAATCATAGCGGAAGGGAGAACTCCAATATTCCGTACGATGTGAAGAACCGGAACCAGTTAGCACGTACCATACAACAACAAGCTGGACTTCAACCTGTACTGTGTATTCTTCACCCCCCGTATACAAAATAAGCCTCCCCTTGAAAGTTTCATTCCAGCTAGCTCCTTCCGTGAGTGACAGCGATTCTTGAGGCGTCCATCTGTGTGATGTGGCAGCATCCGTTTCCTCGAGTCGAATCTCAGTAACATTGACAGCAACTGCATTGAAAGGTTCGCTCTGATTTAGTAAAAGGACCTCTACATCGACCCAAAAGGACAAACGATCATTTGTATAAACGTGATCCGGTCCCTGCGCCGATACGGCCACGGTCGCCCCATGCTCCGACAACGTTCCCTGAGCATTCCACAGTGCCACAGAACCACCGAAAGGAACTGCTGCAAAGAAAGTAACAAGAAGCCAAAAACCAAAAGCTACTAGCATGAACCAACTGCGCCTATACACCCTAAATCACATCCACGACGACCATTCCAAGAAAAAAGATTCATGAACCGTATATAATGTCATCGTAGGCGGCAGAAACCAGCACCCAACCCTACCTACAACTTAAAACAGCACAAAAAGGGTTACGCGTCGAAGTTCGAAATCACTGTGTGATTTCATCCAGATGGTTCAACACTTCAACTCGATTAATTTGGTTTAAGTTAGTCGCAAATTTATCAAGATACTGAGAAGAGGAAAAAAGTACAAATAAATGATAAGCGCAATGGTAATAACATCAACTCTGAGGGAAAGGTCGCATTGAAACGCAATGCAATGGCAATCACCTTACTCCTAATCGCATTAATGATGGCTATTCCGCCCATCCGGGCAGATTGGGTATTCGTCACCAATACCTACGATGGCACCTTCGTCATCGATCCTGGGAGCTGGTATGCACTTTATGCGTATCGTACAGAAGGTTACAAATCTGAATTCGCCTTACAAGTCACAGCAAGCGGAAACAGCGAAATCGATTTCTTCATCTGCGATGCCGGAAACTATTCACTTTGGAGCGACGGCTATACTGCAACTGTCTACAAACTCCATGAAAACATAGTTAGTTACGGTAGCCACTTTGTCTATCCTTATAGCGACGACTGGTATTTCGTCTTCTCCAACACCTTCAGCCTTTTCACCTCCAAAACCGTCCAATTCACCAATGATCTTTACCAATGGGTAACACCCACTACACCCCCAACACTCCCCACCATACCAAGTTTCTACCCCCTAATGATGCTAAGCTTCGGCATAATAGTCGTAGTCATTATCGGCGTCGCTGCCATCGTCATCGCACGTGATGCCACCCGCAAACCCGCCATACCCACTCCACCACCCTTAACTCAACGCCACTGCACCAACTGTGGCACCCCACTTACCGGCAACGAAACCTACTGCGGCGAATGTGGAGCCCAACTACGCCAACAAAACGACTAATCCTCGAAGTTCTGAATCCCGGGTTGTAGTTTCCGGGTGGCTTACTCTGTAATTCGGAACATTCTTCTTAATGAAAGAGTATCGTCAATCATGGAAAGATGGAAAACCCCCTTGAAGGATGACCGAGAAGTCGTCATTCGATTCCTCACTCCCGATGACCAAGACCACCTATACGCCATGTTTGCGTCCATGTCTGAGGAAGCCTTACAATGGAGTATGGCGCCATATTCCGAAAAGGTGATTGAACGCTGGATCAACAACTACAAGCATCTCATACCGCTCGTTGCTGAATTCCACAACCGAATCATCGGGTACTCCGCCATCTTCAAGAACCCACACCCACGCATGAAAGGCATTGCCGATATTGGATGCTACCTACACCAAGACTTCCACGGAATCGGGCTGGGCACCGCGATGACCCAACACCTCCTTGAATTAGTGAAAGACCATGATGTCCACCGATTGAGCGCACTAGTGGTTGAAGAAAACAACGCGTCAATCCAGCTGTACAAAAAATTCGGATTTACCATCGAAGGAACCCAGCGTGACGCCTACTATGGCAACGATGACCAATACCATAACATCCTCATCATGGGCAAAATTCTGTAACAGCCACTCACCCTGCAAAGTTCTGAATCGCCTGCATCAACTCACCCTGATGATTCAACACCTGCACCCACATCGTCATCTGCCTAATCTCTCTCTTCACGGCAAAAGACATGCAGAAATAATCCATAAAAGGAATTCAGCTCGAATCAGAAATCCAGCCTATACAATTATTGCTTTAAGCTAGTAATACATCTAAAATCTTGGAGTGGATGATGAGAAAGTATCAAGTTACAAAGACCCACTACCTCATTCTCCAAGCGTTCCTCTTCTGTGGATTAGGTTGCCTTCTAATTGGTGCAGGGATGGTCTTCCCTTTCAGCTACTTTCGTTATCGATCATACAGTTGGCCCCCTGAGCGTTTTTACATTGTTACGCAGTTCTCGGGTCAAGTAACGAATGAGACACCCGTGGTGTATCATTTTCTCCCCGAATATGGATCTGATGTAGAAGCGCTTGAAATTCGGGATTTTTACACCAACGGCGATCCCGTGAATTTACTAATTTCAAGTTCCGATGAGTTAATCGAGAGCTACTACAATTTTTCAAATACTTCCGAGAACCCTCTAAACCTATTCTTTAATGATACAATTCCCATTATGCTTCGAGTAGAATATAATAACACACCTGCAACCTTTTCAAGCTGGTTATTCCTCCGATTTCTTATTCCTCCACCAGTAGCAAGCATTGTCCCAGATTATACACCGATTATCATGACAGGCGTTCTGTTGATTTTTGGATTTATTTTGTTGATACTTGGATCGTGGCGATGGTTGCAAATCCCCTCTCAGGAAATAAACCGGTATAGAATAAAAAAGTGAAGAAGATGAACAAAGCATCCAACAAACAGAATATCGCAGTCTACTTGAACGGTGTACTCATTTTGGGATGCATTGGAATGCTCCTTATCGGAGTGAGTAGCACTCTTTTAGCAATGTATCCAGCTGCCTATTACAACGTCACCCTCAGAACAGAACTCGGACAAGTTTCCGACAAAGTAACGGCGACTCATCCCATTCACAATGTTTCTTTTAGAATATATGGCACTGCTCAAGTCGAAATCGAATTCTTTACAACAAATGAGACACCAGTAACGCTTCGGATCTATACCTATAATTTATCGTTCTCTTACACACTTGCCCATCAATCTAGCAACCTGACCGAATACGAAGGCCTTCATATAGACGCCCAGCATAATGTCACCATAGAAGTCCACCGCGAAACCTCAAACGCTCTATTCACCTACTGGGTAAACATGTACCAACACATTCCACTGGTCGCAAACACCCTACCTGTCCGCTTGAGTTACTACAGTATACTGCTTCTCGCTATCGGAACCTTCATCCTCATCACAAGTCTCGCGTTACTAAGACAAGGCTTGAGAAAGACATAACCCAAGCCAAACAAAAAACAACAGGTTACTATGCATCAAAATTTTGAATGACCCGAGTAATGCCAAGATGATTTAGCTCTTTTATCCGCATCACAAAATGCCTACCCACTACATGAACTACACAGGAAAGAATGATTCTCCGAAGATTTAAAGCTGAATATCAGCACTTCTAGCTTGTTGGAGGGTAGTGCAAGGTAGCTTGACCATTTTTTGTTGGATGTGATTCCTTGGAGGCAGAATGTTGGAATTGTGGCGAACGTATAGACTATTCCAAGAATCAATTCTGTCCTCATTGCAATATCCAATTACCCCGATTTATGACGAGAATCATCCTCTATGATTCCGCGCGACCTCCTTCAAAGCCCCATCCCGATCCAATTAAGCGCCTCGAAGGCCAGCTAGCGAAGCGATTTCGGGAGTATCTAATCAAGGAACTGCCAATACCCGCCGAAGCACCAGAAGAACCCCGAATGCCCTCCCCTCCACGACTGGTGCCTTCGCTTAAACCTGTCGCGGTTGGTACGCCTTTAGCGGGTATGATCCATCATGTCTACATCTTCGACGAACACGACGGTATCGTTGTCAACGAGGAATTCTGGCAAATACCCGTTGATGAAAAACAAATCACCGAATTCGCTCAACGCATCAAGGCAGTGCGAGATACGCTCATCGAGGAATCAAACACCACAAAACTGATCGGAAAACCTTTAGAAAAAGGTCAAGCCATTTTAATTGCTGATAATCTCGCAGATGATGACACTCTACGCGAGAAACTTGACTATGTCACAAACGAATATCTTCGCGTCATCAGCAACGAAGTCGAATACAGTGACTTCATAAAAAAAATCGACATCTACGTCACAATTGTCCTTCCTCGAATCAGCATTATTGGCTACAGCGGTGTCGGAAAAGACGATATTCTTGCACTCTTTTATGGGAGAACCACACCCCCTGAACACGACCCAACCATAGCAATCGGCGTTGATCAAATCGCGGGAGCTCGCATAGGTACATTATTGATCACCGCATGGGATTTCACCGGACAAGATCGGTTCCGCAAGCTCTGGGAGCTTTACTTCCGCGGCAGCGCAGCTATAATCATTGTCACTGATTCGACCATAGAAAATGTATTGAACAGCAAAAACATCATCGACCTAATACGCCGAAAAGACATCACCGCCGGAGTCTTAGCTATTGCCAACAAACAAGAACAACCCAACGCCCTAACCCCTCAACTTATAGAGCACATCCTCGGAATCAAAACGATTGGACTCACAGAACCCCAAGTCAAATCTGGAGACCCAACCATAGCCCTCAAAATCCTCTCGGAAGCCATGAAACTAGCCAAAGAACCAGAACCAAAATACACAGGACCAAAACCCGAA
>JABXGX010000344.1 GCA_016550405.1 archaeon
CGTGTGATGACAATGACTTTATGGGCGTGTAAATCAGAAAACAGGAATTCCAACGCCCGCCTAGCTGCTTCAGTGGCGAGTCCCTTTCCCTGATAACCTTGATCTAAAAACCATCCCAGTTCAAAGGAGGGAACTTCCCAGCGCTTCGGTTCAATCCATATCTCCCCACAAACAATAGGTCTGATTTTAACCAGATTCCCATAACAAATCGTTCTCGCGCTGTCCATTCAGCAGCATGTCGTTGAACCTTAGACTCTGTGTCTCTCACCGTGGCAAGCGATGCAACCTCCTCCACATTCGCATGAAGAAACGCACGATTATTATTCCGTTCAAGAAGCGCAAACAGCGCTTTGCCATCGCCTTTCTGGTAACGCCTAACTACTACGCGTTCTGCTTCAAGCCGATCAGGAAGCTCTGAGACTTTAGGCATACTTACTCATAGTCACAATTGGCTCAAAAATTAGTTGTTCGATTGCATCGAATAATAAGTATCCTAGAATATAGGAGACAAATAGATTGGAGGTGGGACCACCTTAACTTGGTACCACAAGCCACATCACTGCAATAAAAGAAGGCAATATTGAACCACCTAATGAGGTATTACCGATGCTTCTGAGTATTTTAATTGCTTTTGCGTTAGGGCTCATATATTGGAAAAACCCGTCCAGGATCACTAAGATTCTGTCCTATGTACTCGCTATTCTTGCATCCCTTGGCTTCGCTATGGTAAGTGTCTGTATTATTCTCTCGAGCAATCAGATTGCACCATCAGTAAGATACATCGTATATCTACCCTTGAGCTACCCCCTTACAATGGTGAAAGTTTTAGATTCACTAAATCACGTTTTCGCCCAAGGTGTGATATTCTTGTGGCCACGGGGAGTTCCCATCGTAGGCTTTGGATATACTCCAACCACTCTCTTCAACATCACATTCGTAGATATGATGAGTCTTCTTGTAGTTGGAGCCATTAATGTGATAACGGTGCTTGTATTCCTCATCCTTTTCTACAAAAAGGGAGTTCAACGTCTTCCTCCACGAGTACAAACTGAGTTGATTACAGATGATACAGACGTAGATGAAGGCGTTCGCCAACTACCAACCGCATCTTCTCAGCTTCTAATCAAAAAGGCGAAGCTAACCAAACGAAACCGACGTTTACTAGTCTGCACGGGACTAATCCTGCTTCTCGTCGGTGCACTCTTCATTATTCTGCCACTCCGAGTCCCCCAAGCAATTATTCAGGAAGAATTCGACTTCAGTCCAGACACTGCCAATAGGAATGAAGTTTCTATTCCTTTCAACTTTGCATACGCAGTGCATGTTACGGTTAGTTTTGACAATTACTCTGCATCTGATGTCCGCCGAGTGTGGCTAGGATCGTATGCTGGCTTACATACTCCATTATTCGGATTTACACGAGGTGGAACACTAACTTACTGGGTAAATGTCACGACTATCGAGTTCATTTTTGGTTTAGAGAATAGTACACTATTTTTCATCCAATATACGGGGGATGAGATCGTAGGACCAATTGAATCTCTCCTATTCATACGGAGCCTTACTGTGGAAGTTTACTACAGTGGTGATCGCTTCGCGAGTTGCAACGTTTCAATAGTCGTCTATCAGAATCTCCTATTCGTCCCCGGTCTTGTCTTGGTTGGTCTTGCTGCAATTCCCTTTTGGAGTCTAATTGGAATGGTGTGGATTGAATATCGAAAAGAGCGAACCAATCTATCAAAACCACCGGATGTTACTGAAAATTAAAAACACGGAGAGTGTTCTTTGATGACAGAAAATCCTTCAAATGAACCGACGATGGAAGTGATAACCGGAACCACTCTCCGTGTCTACACCTATCTTTACTTGCATCCACAGAATTGTGCAGGTGCACGAGAAATTCAACGAGCCCTGGGCTTCAAAAGTCCTAGTAGCGCAATTTTCCAGTTAGAAAAACTTCGTGAACACGGACTCGCCATCAAACGCCGAAACGGAGAATATTACCTTCCCATCCGCCGCAGCATAGGAATCCTAGCATATTTCGTTACTATCAAAGGCAAACTCGTTCCCCGGTTTTTCTTCTATGCTCTACTACTCTCTATTATTACATTAGCCCTTACCCACTTGTTCTATCAACTAGGTCTCTTAATCGCAGTTCTAATAATCACCCCCTCAATCATCGCGACCATCGCTCTATGGATTGAAACCTATCAGTTCTGGAAAATCCGTCCACAACTTAAACATTACAAATTGGAAAACGACAAGATATAATACTCACCAGATTCGCGTACTGTCTCCCGTAATTTCTTAGCGCATAACCGTCTCTGTAGCCCCATGATAATTGGCTAACAGCTTCCTAAATACCGATGTCCAATTCGTCGATGGCAGTAAATTTTCGATAAAAGTATAGGTCTAACATGAGTAAGAATGCCCCTTGAATAATGATGCCAATCCCGTTTCCTAGCAGGAACGCATCTTGCCACAAAAACACAATCAACAGTATCCCCACAAGCTGATACCCGACATCCAAAAACACATTAATTCGCAGAAACCGCGCCGCTTTATCTGCCGATTGCTCCTGTTTCCTGAAAACCCCCACCACCGCGATGACAGCATCAATAATACCCCACAGCAATGCCTGTAGACCAATCCCCTGAAGCACACTAATCGGAACAAACAGTAACACCAAACCAATGACAATACTTGTAATACTCCAGGCAATCAGTGCCATTCCAAGGCGACGAGCCAGTCTACTAGTTTCCATCTATGTAGGTTCTCCACAAATCGAATTCTAGCACGACAGCTAACTAGTAGCCCATAAAATTCGTTTCGAATAATCCAACCCGTAAAAAGAGCAAAAAGAATTCCTTTAAAAAAGCAACAAAAAAAATCGGATGAATAGGGGAGAGAATCTAGTCGTGTTGTTGATCTTCAGGTTGAAGAATACCCAGTCGAGTATCAAGACGCTTCGCTATCATCGTATGTGAAGTCATAGTGCCAGTAGGTATGTCTTCAGGTTTTTCATCGGGATAGATAGTAACTCTGTGCACATAGAGTAGAAGGCCTCCCCCACTAATTACCACAAATATGGTTGGTAAAGAAAAGAATAGGTAAAACAGATTTTGAAAAAACAGCGTATAAGGAAATACAAAATAGTAGTCCAACGGGTACATTAAACGAACTCCATAGACGACAAATAAATGGAACCGCCAGACCGTATCGAAAAGGGACAAAGGACCCCACCAAAGCACTCCACTCATAAACATGAACAAAAAACCAGAAACAACAAACAAAACCGAATGATCCAGCGGATTCACCGCCGCTTTATACCAGAAGTAAGCTGTGAGTATTCCAAAAACAGCGAGAAACAGAAGCGCCGGCACGGTAAACATCAGGTTAATCAAAAAACCAACCAAGATTCCTAAAGCTGCATTCTCAAAGAATTGAGGTCCCGCCAGCGCAATCTTGTCGATACAAAGGTACACCCCAACAAGAACAATAAGAACACAACAACACACAACTAAAAGGACTACACTCACACGAACCAATACTCGGGTAAGACTACTAATTCTAGGCTCCGAGCCCCAAGAATTCCACATACCCTTCATATTCTCTCACCTCTATTTCAGCCTACAAATGCCACACAAAAAAACATTACGAATGCTGACCCTAGAGAGAACACCAAACCGATACATGACTACTCAAGTATTGAGAAGATGTATTCCTTTCCCTTTAGCATTTTCACAACTGTTTTCGTATGGTTTCGAGTCGATTTCGTGCTTCATCGCCAACCATTGCGACGATTTTGTCGAGTTTTTCACACGAGTAATCTGGGCAATGGGCACAAGTTTCAACCTCATGTTCAATGGCACAACTTCGGACTTCACATCTTGAACAAAAACTATGGATAGGAGGCTCCGTTGATTTACATCCAGTACAATTAATGTCTTCAACAGACACAGGATGATCAGGCGTTGACCACTTTTTCGCCGTTTCTTTCCGTAACGCCGCATCATCGGTTTGATAGGCAATATAGGCAGGACATTCACTGCAGTTAAGACCACAATAAACAATCATAGGATCAGTCATAGAGTTGCCTTTCAAGTTCTACCTTATAACTTGATGGCAGGAGGCAACACAAAAGCGTTCACCGGCACACTTGACCATTTTCTCGAACAAAACCCGATATACGCACAATGGGCACAACGAGCGTTAGAAAAAATAACTTACCAAGCGAAGAAGCTCTTTATCTACGGCAATCTTATCGTCGAAGGAACCCATTACCCTTACAACCAAGGGAAGAGAAGTTCAAGCATGGCAAGGTAAAAATTCACGAGTTTTACCTTTTTAACTCCACCAGCACTACTACCTCATCGTAAACAACGAGAGGAAGAGGGCGAAGACGACGAGGGGCAAGAATATTGGTAGAGGCACTTACATGATCTACTCTCTAGAATAGCAAGAAGCCAATCAACCACTATGAAAGGAAAAAAGGGCAAGAAGGGGCTTTTGCCCCTCCATTATTTTCCAATGGGATTATGACCTTCGATGACGAAAATGAACTCGATGAATTCACGATTCGGAGCCCAGAAGACAAGATCAATAGACTCGCTTACACCACCAGTATGCACTGCACCCATCAGGTCGATACGTTTATCATCACTGAGCCATAACAAACGGCGTACCTGTCCATCTTCGGAATGCCTCGCTGACAACAGTGGTAACCGGATTAAGCGCCCGTTGGCCAATCGACCATACAACCGAACCTGATCAATGTGTGAATGCGTTAGTGGATGTTCCGTTAATCGGAGAAGATAACAATGGTGAGTCATAGTAGGCATTGTCACAAGGGTGTGTCGGAATATCACATCCATCCCATTCGCATTATGAATGTCTAGGAGCCCCTCAGTCTGATATCCGTTCCCATCATAGACGCTGAGAATCGGACATCCACCACCGCTTGGGGGTTTGTACAAAGTTATCACAAGATTATACCATCCCACCATATTGTCGACCCGGTCACTTGAATCTGCTTCTACTCTGATCGAAAAATCCTGTCTATTTGTCCCGGACTTGAAGAATGATATGGGTCCATATCCCGATGTCATTTGATATAAGGGGGGGTTGGTACTATGATCAAACAATGTGGCTTTGAGTCGAACATTACCGTCCCCAGTTACTGAGACCGAACACCAGCCTTTGTATGGTTTTTCAAACCTCAGTTCATCAGTATCTAACGGTGATATCCATTCATTGATAAGCCGCAACCTTTTGGATCCGGTACCAGTTTGTCTGAATTTGAAAAAGGGATCGTTGAATTCAGGGTGTTCATAGTCTGCCATATGAGACAATTCCAGACCATCCACGCGACCCCACCCATAGGTGTTACTCTGACCTGTGAAAGTTCCCCAGTTATTTTCCCAGACAGCTTCCATTTGAAGAAACCTTTCGACCTTTGAACATCCATCAATCGGGTCGAACGCTTTGAGATCAGGTCGTTTATCGAGGATGAGCGCTACCACTCCTGCTACAAATGGCGCCGCAAATGATGTACCTGTTTCGAAATCGTATCCACCGGAAGGGTCTGCTACATAGATATCCGTGCCAGGGGCTGTGAAATCCGGTTTAGTTAAATTATATGGCCAAGAAGGTCCAGTTAAAGAAAACGGGTGAAACTCCCAGGTATTATTTTCAGTTACACTTGGGTCTTCAAGATTGCTTACACATATAACATGTTCAAATGCTCCCGGAAACTTAGGATATACATCATCCGTGTGTTCCCGATTTCCTATGGCAGCTACCACTGGGATTTCCAAGTCCACAATTGTCTCATTAACTATCGTTTCCAAAGACTCCCAATCAATTGTTGGATCTCCCTCTCCCTCTGGGTGAATAGCATGTGAAATTGACACTAAATCGATGCCATATTCTTCTGCATTGTTGGCAATCCATTCAAAATAGGTTTTGAGATTTTCCACATTTTGTGTCAGGTTTGCCACAGTTTCTCTTCTCTTCAACACCACTAAAGCTGCACCGGGTGCGATACCAACATTTTGACCCACAGCAATACTGGCACAAGCGGTTCCATGTCCGGGACCATATTCAGTCATTTGTGCGGGATTAGTAATTTTTGTAGGATTATCCCCTTCAGCAAAATCAAAGAAAGCTAACACTTGACCCGGTTTAAACTCTGGATGAGGTGTAATACCCCTGTCTATGATAGCAATGACGACATCTTCTGTTGAGAATGAGTTTATGTTTCCATCTCGGTCACCATCTAGTCCTCGTCCAAGGGGTTCAGGAGTAGTTAGATCGCCGATGTGACTATGGATCAACGATTCCTTCGTCATACCCGTTTCTGCGATTACTGGTTGTAATGGTAGAAGCATGAAACAGGTTCCTATGAGAACGGAAATGAAAAAGAGGCTGAGAAAAAGTCGGTGTGTTCGTCGGTTCATCACGAAACTTCGAAACTTTCCTTTTTGAAATATATTTACTAAACGCATGAAAATCATCTAGCCAGCCTTGACATTTAAGAATATGAAAACTAACTTCTAGATCTTGTAATTTGAAAAAACACCAATTTCAATACTCAGGTCCAGAATAAAAGGCTAAATTAGCCTGTAAACCCAGGAACACGAGGTAAAACGTGCTAGTTCCTCTTAATATCAAGGGAGCTGAAAGAATTTCGTGACAAAATATCCCATATTCGTCCTTGAATGGCTTTCCTCATTCTTTGAAGTTTAGAATCTTCCAGTGCGATTGATTATGCCGATAATCACTCTCTATACAAATCGGAGAGTTAGTTTGGCAATTAATTTGAAGCTTATTGAAATAGGAGCTCAGACCTTAGGACACTGTTATTGTATTGCGTGGCACTGCCTGATATAATTAGATTTTAATTGAGTGGTTTGGGATAGGGTGAATATGAAGGACCAATTGGAAGAGCCATGGGAACAATCCATAAAAAGAATAATCGCCACTGCCCAACCACCTGAAACCCGGGAAGATCTTGGTATCTATTTTCAAAATATCCGCCTTATCATCAAAAGAGCCTATGGCATGGAAATAACAGATGAAGAAATCGCGAATTTGAAGACCCACCCTATGGCTAGTTTTTACAAAGGATGGAAGATTGCCCGGGAAGTCGGTGAGAGTTTTGAACGTCGGATTTCACTCATTGAGCGGTACCAAATCCGTGAGACCGCTCGTATCTTCCGCCTCTTAAAGGCTATTACCTATTTTCCTCCTTTCCCTGTGGAAAAAACCCTCAACACCCGAAAAATCAAGATTCTCCTTGAACTGTATCAGGACCCTTTGATCTCAAAAACACAATTGTCTAAAAAGTTCGGATTCGCCCCGCGAACCATCACGAAGGAAATGGATGAACTCAAAAGGTATTTCCAATTAGGCTTAGCTAACGATATCGACCCTCATCGATTCAAACTAAAACGGGTGTTTGTTTCATTTCGTACGAAGTCTCACCAGCACTCCAAACTACTGGAGAAGCAAATTACCTCCAACTATCCTCTCTTTTTACGTCGGCTAGCCTTTGACGAAAATTACCAGACCGGTTATCTGGCATACATCTATCCAGATCAACCCAAAGCGAACCAGCTGTTCACTGAGCGCATCCAAGGGTTTCAAGATGACTTCTTTGAAGAACACTGTGTCACGAGATATCTTGGTTTTAGTACCTTCCTTTCCTTTGACACTTATGATGAAGAATATGGCACCTGGCTGCTCGAACCCTACCTGGTATCCGAGGCCTTAATCAAATTCGTGAAAGACAATCACCACATTTTTACTCTGCCCAAAGGAATTCAATTTTCTCAATACGAACCCTTTACTCAACTAGATTTCCTTCTGAGTCAACTAGCCATGCCAAATGCCCGGAATCCCGATTTTGATTGGATGACCAACTGGTGCCACAAAGAAGGGTTCAAGTTGGCAAAAAAGACTATCCGAGCCCGTTATACTCGCTTACGATTAGCAAATGCGTTCTATCCTTATATGTACCTTCGACCCCAATCCTTTGAGGCTTGGGTCTTCCTTCGGATCAAATGCCCCTCAGAGATTATGGAAGATCTGTTGCGTCTGCCTTCGATGCTCCCGTTTGGGTACCAATATGCTACCCAAGATGGTATGGTGATCTTCTTTCCTATCCCAAGCCGCTGCGGTGTCCTTGCCGGACATCTGTTATATGCTCTCACCCGTGAAGAAGGCATCCATGAGGTGGAACTCATCCGACCGGGCATGAATCCGGGTGGACAAGTCTTAGTTGAAGCCTATTCTCGTTGGGATGAAGCACGGCAACGATGGATTGTAAAAGAGGGGGATTTTTGAAAGCTTAATCTCGATTTTTGACAAATTTTGATTCTTTGGCTGGATATTTTAATTCGTTATTGGCATTTAGCAATTCTCCAAGGCAAGAACGAAGGGTACTTGGGATGGATTCAGTTGGCTCAGTCTCATTTATTTTTCTACTTACTTGGTCTAATTGCGAGTGTAGCGATTTACCTCTATGAAAAAGACAACGAGGAGGAAGACTGATTTTTACTCTTTTTATCGTAAAAACAGTAAATTTTATAGTTCTCGAAACCTACAATTCAATAGAATTATTGGGGTATGGTCTCTTGAAGAAGCCCAAACCACAAATGGAAGCTCTCCGTGAGCACTCTCAACTCCTGGGTGTCATTACTGGATACATAATCTTTGTCGGGGCCTTCTACCTGTCTATCCAGTTAGCAGTATTCGGATTGACTATTCCACCCCCTGATTTTTCCCCCCTGTATAACCTGGGCTTTACAGGATCCCAAATCTATGTCCTTCGAACAATGTGGATATTCCTCATCTGGTTTATCATGTTACTACCGTTATTTGTAACGCTCACCATCAGCATCGAATGGTTCACATATTTCATCCCACAAAAGGACGCAAAACCCTTACCAAGGTATCGACGCATTTTCGGTGGAATCGCTGGCTTTTTCCTCACCTATTGCTTCCTCCTCCTAGCCTTCGCCCTCGTCGACCTCCATTTCCTCATCCTCGTTAACATCACCAATCTGTTACCCTATCCCTACTCCCTGCCTGGCGACCATGTAATACTCTTCCCCATCGCCTTTATAACCCTCGTCCTCTACTTCCTCACTGCCACCACAATCCAATCAGCCGCCCCAAAACAATTTCTTACTAATTGTTTCAACAACCCCTTCTTCTGGATAACGCTAATCATCCTCTACGCCCTCCAAGTAGCTGTATTATTTCATTTCGTATACACGCTTTTTGACATCGAAGAAACCCTCTACATCCAATTCAGCCTTCTACCCATTATCTCACTCCCTCTAGCCATAATGATCCCCGCTTTACCTCTAAACTTCATTATTTTTGGAAATCATGCCACACCAGAACTGGGAAAATCCAACCTAAAAAATTGAAAGCAACTAGTTAAATCAACTCAGCCATGATTCGTACTACTTCGTCATCTATGAAAATTACAATCTCCTTCGTGGCAATCACGTTATTCAGCGTCGAATCCGTGATGATAAAAACCTCATTCGAAAAAGGATGACCTTTACAGAATATTGAATATTGCATCACAGTCGCGCAAAGGAACTCCTCTGTTTTCCAGAGAATATCTGGGATTTTAATAGAGGCATCACCATCATCTCCCTCGTTGAGGATATGACCCACGAAGATGCCTTCAGGGTAGCGTTTGACCACCTGCAACGGTATGAGATATACCGTCTACTTCGAGCACTGAGCATGCTCGTCATCTATCTAGGGTTAGGCTTCTACCTAACTTCCCCCGGAGTGTTAGGCGCCCTA
>JABXGX010000066.1 GCA_016550405.1 archaeon
TGTTCAGAAGTCTTGCCCTGATGTTAAAACTAGGCCTTCTTACTAAAGAAGAAGATGCAACGGTGGAAGATCGCCGTTATCGTACTCACTATTACATTTACCAAACTCTCGGGCAGTTACTCGAACGTGCTACAGCTGATGGACTCGTGAACTACGCACAGGAAAAAAAGGGACCCGAAATGCTCACCCGTTGGGTACAGGCATGGGAAACTGTTCCGCTCATACTCAACCAACTCACTGCCCGCCTTCTGCTTTCTCAAAGACATCCGAGTCACAACGGAAATCAAGAAGCATGCCAAAAGGTCACCAAAATTATTGGGTTTCATGTTGCGGAAAAGGGACAATTCGATGGGCTAGACATCCGACTCACAGAATTCATCCGAGATTTACAGGTGCATCTTTCTAAAGTAAAGCGAAATTGGAAGGAACCTCTTAGACACCCCATGGCTATTGCACTAAGTGTGATCACACTGAATCCCGATGAAATATGTGATGCTACATGCCAGGTTGAACTAATCAAGAACTCAGGTGGCCAAGCTACCTCACGATAAAATTTTAGATTAGTCTTCAAATTAAAAGTCGGTTCACCGATAACACCAGCTCAAACTGACTGCTAAAACTTTGGCTGAGCATAACTGCATTATCAGTTCATACCACTCGATGAAACTTCCGTTGGCATATTTTTCCTGATCGCTGTTACCTCTATGCAAAAAGGTAAAAACGAAATTTATGTGTTCACAAGATAATTCTGGCTGTGTCAGCAGAAAGTTCTAATGGGAATCTGGCCCCCAAGGTGATGGAACATGGAGTTCTATGATGTTCTCAAAAACAGGCGGAGTATCCGAGAATTTCAGGCTAAACCGATAGAAGAAGAGAAACTTCTACGAGTCTTAAATGCCGGATTGATGGCTCCGACACATAATCATCAAAGAGAGTGGGAATTTATTTTACTGAGGAATATCGAACGAAGGAAAGAAGTTCTCAAGGTGGAGCCGAGTTCGCACAATTTTTCTAGCGAAGAAATCAATGAATGGACTGAGGGGATGACAGAACAATTAGAGAAAGAGATGTATCTAAAGGCGTTACCAGTCCAGAAAAGCATGTTACTGAGCGCACCTGAAGTGCTTGTCATCTGTTTCAAAATGAGAAAATCTCTCAAAAATTGTAAAACCCTTTTCGACCTGAATAGTTTCGCTTCCGTATGGTGTTGCATTGAAAATATTTTGTTAGCAATGGCAGCAGAAGGGCTGTATGGCGTGACCAAGATACCCTACGATACAGGCGATCTCAAAAAAGCCCTAAATATCCCTGAGGACTACGAAATTGCTGCAATAATCCCCATAGGATACCCACAGAAACACGCTATAAAACAAAAAACAGTTTCACTACCACAGAAGATGCATTTCGAAAGCTGGTGAAACATCACACTTTGGTGATTCAAATGAAAATTAGCATTAGCATCGAACCGCACGTAGGGTACACCTACGATGATATCGTCACCCTCGCGAAGACCGCTGAAGAGGCAGGATTTTATCGATTCACCGTTTCAGATCATTTCTTTGGATGGATTGAAGGTCAAGAGAATCAATGCTATGAGGCCTGGACTACCCTGGCTTTACTCACCCCCCAAACAGAGAGGATTCGTCTCGGAACGCAGGTCACCTGTCAATCCTATCGGAATCCGGCACTTCTTGCAAAGATCGCGGCGAACCTCGACAACGCGTCCAATGGGAGAATCGCCCTTGATATCGGAGCGGGGTGGAAGAGGGCTGAGTACGAAGCCTACGGATATCCGTATCCTTCTGCAAAGACTCGAATTCTCCAATTGCGAGAGGTCCTCCAAATCCTTAATCTGCTCTGGACCGAAGAACGGCCAAGCTTTGATGGTGTGTTCTACAGTATCAAGGAAACGATGTTCCTCCCGAAACCCGTTCAACGTCCTCGCATCCCCATTTGGGTGGGGACTGAAACGCTCAAGGCACCGATGATGGAAGAAACCGCAGCGCGATATGCGGACGGCGTGGATTATATCAAAGGAACTGTGGCAGACTATGCCCAGAAGAAGGAACGCATGCGAACTATGTGCGAAAAGGTTGGTCGCAACTTTGAGGAA
>JABXGX010000345.1 GCA_016550405.1 archaeon
AGTTTCGATCTGCAAAAGATATCTGGGGCAAGGAAGTGAGTCCTACCACTGAGCAACTTCTTGAAGAAACAGATAGCAAAGCTCAAGTCGCCTGTATTGGACCAGCTGGTGAAAATCAGGTTAAACTGGCTGCAATTATGAATGATCGACATCGCGCAGCAGGTCGTGGTGGGGTTGGAGCAGTTTTAGGTTCGAAGAATGTGAAGGCGGTTGTTGTTCGTGGTACTCATTCAGTGTCAGTTACAGATTCCGAGCAGCTAGATCAGGCAGTTATACGCGCCCGTAGGTTAATCAAAAAAGATTCTATCACGAACAAATCACTTCCAGTATACGGTACGGCTGTCTTAGTCAATCTCATCAACGAGTATGGAATGCTCCCCACATATAATTTCCAAGAAGGCACCTTTAACGATGCGGAAGGAGTTTCTGGCGAGAAGCTACTTGAACGGTTCTTCGTGAAGCGCTACCACTGTTTTGGATGCCCAATTGGATGCGGTCGTATCTCTCAAGTTCATCAAAGAGAAGTTGGAGGTCCCGAATATGAAAGTCTTTGGGCATTGGGACCTCAGTGTGGAATTAACGATCTTGAATGGATTACTTTAGCCAATGATCGATGCAACGAGTTAGGAATAGATACGATTTCGGTTGGTAGCACCATCGGGTGTGCGATGGAACTTGTACAGACAGGAAAGCTCAAAGCAGAACTGAGCTTTGGCAAAACTGAAAATCTCCTCAGCCTTCTTGAAGATACGGCATACGCTCGAGGATTAGGTGCAGAAATTGGTCAAGGATCAAAGGTGTTAGCTACTCGATATGGTTCTCCTAATCTAGCCATGCAAGTGAAGGGATTAGAAATGCCCGCTTATGATCCCAGAGGAGTTCAGGGACATGCTCTTGCCTATGCCACCTCAAATCGAGGAGGTTGCCACCTTCGAGCATATCTGATTGGTCCTGAAATTCTTGGCTCTCCTGTTCTTGTTGACCGTGATAGAGTTGAAGGAAAAGCTGGGCTGGTCATTCTATTCCAAAATCTTTCTGCCGCCATGGACTCACTGGTTCTCTGCCGATTTACGACTTTTGCTTTCAGTGTCGAAGATTATGCTGCATTTCTATCCACCGCGACAGCCCTTTCTGTTTCAGGAAAAGACCTTCTTAGAATCGGAGAACGGATTTGGAATCTTGAACGATTGTTTAATCTCCGTGAGGGCTTTACTGCCAAAGATGATTGCCTTCCCCCTCGGTTTTCTTCTCCTCTTCCTGAAGGTGGTTCACGGGACCGGATTGCACATTTAGAGGAGATGCTCCCTGAATATTATAAACTCCGTAGCTGGAATAACCAGGGAATACCAACAGAGTCTCAGAAAAAGCAACTTAATCTCGCTTGATATCGAGTAGGGGATTCAATGGCTAAGTCAACCGATTCAGAATCAGCTATCCTTCTCGCTCGAATCCTTTCTAATCTTCTTTCCCCACCAATTATCGCTTTAGGAGTCGTATTCCTCTTTGCATTTTATTCTCCCATTGGAACTGGTTTATTTCTTCCATGGCAATCTTTTCTTCTGGGTGTTGTCTTTGTTGTCATTGGACCGATCCTCCCAGTGGCTCTTATGGTTGCCTTAGGACGCATCACCTTCGATGTCGAAAATCGACGGGATCGACCCTTATTGTATTTAGTTGCAATCTTGGTTTATGTAGGTGGAGCGTTGATTGCATGGTTATATCATAATCATGCTATGGCGGTTATCGCGATTGCTTATGCTGCAGTGACGTCAGCTATCGCTCTTGTTAGTCTTTTTTGGAAAGCTTCTGCCCATTCGGCAGGGGTTGCTGGACCAATTACTGGGCTAATTTGGGTATTTGGACCTTTCTTTCTTCCTTTCTCGTTATTAGCGGGCGTGGTTGCTTGGGCTCGGTGGAAACTCAAACTTCACACAGCTTGGCAATTGCTTGGGGGGATACTCATAGCCATTGTTGTCACTGCCTGTGTTTATTGGTTCTTCTGGGGGTTGCCGGCGTGGTTGAACCCGCAATAAACCCTAGGCCAGTTTAACGATCAAACGGATTGGTTCTGGCTGTCGACTAGTAACATTCAGTTCATAGATGAGGATTCCTTTGCCTTCTCGCTGTTCTGCAACCATGGGTTTTCGAGGGAGTTCAATTTGCGCTCCTGCAAGTTGAATCATTACACCCTCTGACCCTTGGGAAAGGGCTTGGACTGCAAGTATCTGTAATGTTACCGTTGCTGTGAGGTCAGCTGATGTGAGAAGCCAAAAACCGATGGAGACGCTCGTCTCACTGGGGTCTTGCAGTGTTAGCCAGGTGTGCACCTTCGTATCAGAATATGTGCTATACAGAATTGGTGTGCCATCATACCATATGAGATCCGAGGGTTGCGTTGACGGGCGTAAATAGGGGAAGGTTCGGGTCTTTTGTAGCACATTGCCCTCGTAAGCGACTTCAGGTTCGATTTGGAGGCTGATTCGAAAGTGCTCATCTGCTAATGTGAAACTGGTTTCTGCATCCTCTAATCGAAAGCCAGAATCGAGTAGTGATTCATCGCCAACTTGGAAAGCCCAACGGCGTTCTAATTGCTCTGCTAATTTGGCCTGTTCTCGCGAACCAATTTGACCTACTTCATGAAGGAGTTCAGTGATGCGTCGTTTGACTTTATCAAAATCTGCTTTAGCTTGGCTCAAGAGTGCGAAGGAGAGGGGGATTTGGGCGTTTAATATACCAGAAGCTTTTAACTGGTTGGCTAGCCTTTCGGCATTGGTTTTTTGCAAAAGCTCGACGCCCTCTTGGTAGGATTGGTTCCACTCTTCAAAAATCGGTATTTGGGCAGAGACGGTTGATGAAATCTGTAGGCGGGCTCGCATTATTTGGGCGTATTGGGATAAGACAGCCCCGATTTCAGTTATGTTTCCATTAC